>NZ_JAHHPO010000300.1 GCF_024606365.1 Endozoicomonas sp. ONNA2 | reverse complement strand
AGCTTTTCGGGAAGCGGGCGGCGGGTAGCGGGTAGCGTCTGTAGAAATGTCGAAGCGATTTCAGGACAGCTCCTTTATACAAGCCCTAAAGCTATGCCTGCAACACCCCCCCCTCGTCAGCTTGAGTCTCCAACCAGAACTGGAGACTGAGCCAGAGATTCAGCCATAGCTTTGGCTTGGCCTATGACTTGAGCCAGCTTTTCTACCGCATCCAGAGCTGGACCTTCATCAAGAATTTGAGCCAGAGCCTGCGCCTGTGCCTGAGCTTGAGCTTGAATTTGAGCCAGAGCCACGGGCAGATATTCAGCTATGGATCTATTCAGAGTCAAACCCAGAGCTTCAGCTTCATCCATAACTTGATCCAGACCCTGAACCAGCTCCCTGGCTTCAGCTTCAGCTTTCAATAGACCTTGAGCCTGAGCTCGAAGTTGAGCGAGAGAAGGATATTGAGCTTCAGCGCTAACTGTTCGGTGTTCCGGTTCGGTATTCGCAATTGCCAGGGCCTCCAGCCCTATTGAATCAGAACTCATGAGTTCGCAGCCCACGGCAGTCAGGGGGCTATATAGTTCCACCGAATAATTACCTTCAGCTTGAGTCAGATTTTGATCTGCAGATTTTGCTAATAGCGCTGATAATCTGGATAGCGCCTGGATATGGGCTTGAGTAAGAGATTGAGATTGATGTTGAGCTCGGGTTTTAGCTTCACCCAGAACTTGAATCAACTCTTGAGCTTTATCTAAAGCTTCAGCTTGAGCTTGAACTATAGCTCGAGCTTGAGCCTCATCCAGCGCTGGATTCTCTTCCAGAATTCGAGCTTGACCTTGCGCTTGAGCCTCATTTTTAAGTTGAACCAAATCCAGGGTTTTATTAGGTGCCTTTTTAGTCCCGGTGGTCGGCTCTGGGGGAAAATCGCCGTTAACTTCATCAAGCAACTGCTGCACTCCTTCAGCTATGAAGCTTTCTGGTTTTTTTATCAAATTGCAAAAACTGTGACCCAGGGGCCGCTCCGCACTTCCGCTGTTTGCTTCAGTCTGGAGTTCGAGGAACAGGTTATTCATTATCTTGACCTCTATATTTTTCCTGCGAGCCCCCTGATAACCCACCGGTAACTCGAACTCAGCAAAATCTTTTTTCAAGTTAGTCAAATTGAAGGATTCCGTACCTTGTTGCTGCACTGCCGTGGTGCACATACGCTCTACGATACTCTCAACTTCCTCAGGGTCTTTGCCCCGCAGGAAATTGTCTATCGCGCTTAAACTGATGGTCCAGCGATTAAACTTTACCGGGGCTGCGCTGGCACTTTCACCCTGCTCACCGTCATAAAATTGAGGTTGGGACACTGCAGTGCCCTGGGCAGTGCTTGATGGCATATTCATAGCAAGTTGCTCCTTTACTCCAAGTTTATTGCCGTAGTTCTGAGTTTTGATGCAAGATAAAGAGAGTTCAAACGTTGGATAAGACGATTTCACTATCAATAGACGAGCAGTAATTCACACTTATAAAAACTGAATTCAAGTATTAGTGAGTAGCAACTACCAGGATAGTACCCTACGTCGTCCATGGCATCGCACAGTCAGGAGGCTGTCCGGGATTTATTTATTGCCAAGATCAGCGTCCATCAATCTCTGCCTCATCAAAAAATAGCTCGAAGCTGACTTCGGGTTCCTCATCCAAGACTATGGTTTTGCATCAGATACAATGGGTACTCTTTGCCGTGAAAAATATTTTGCTTAACCATTTTTCATCCCTGAGGATGGCGCAAGATATTTTCACGCGCCATGGGCATTTGTTTCCAGAGTCGTATGGTTAATGCAGAACTGATGCCGTAACGCCACTCGGATTTTTCGTTTAACTATTTCAGGTTCAGCGCCATTCAACAGAATATGGCCTTCAAAGAAGATCTTTTTATCATCCAGCTGCCAAACGTGCATAGACTCTACTTTTTTTACCCCCTCAATGCTTTCCAGGGCCACCCTGACCTGTTCCATATCGATACTGTCTGGCACCCCCTGCATCAGAATAATAATGCAGCGTCGCAAAAGAATAGCGCCATTACACATCACATAGATGGATATGCCGGTGGTTGCTATCAGATCAAAAATATAGAGCTTATAGTTGATGATCAGCACACTCGCTACGATGACTATAAGAGAAGCAATCGCATCAGAGGCATTGTGAATAAATACAGCTTTGATATTGATATCGCTTCTGGCTCCAGCCTTGTATGTAAGCAGCGAGGTGGTGATATTAACCAGAAGGGCAACACCGGCAACCCACAGCACAATCCAGCCATCAACTTCCGTGGGGGAAAGATACTTGCCTACAACCTGAACGATCAGATAACACCCTACAGCCAATAAAAATACGCTGTTTATCAGAGCGCCAAGAATATCTGCCCTTTTGTAGCCGTAGGTCATCACCTTGTCTGCTGACTTGTTGCCTATTCTCCTGGCGATAACAGCAACCAATAGTGCACCGGCATCGCCCAGGTTATGTATCGAGTCTGCAATCAGGGAAAGACTTCCGGCAACACTGCCTCCAAGAACCTGAACACCACTCAGTAAAAGCTTGACGAGCAGGGCAAGGCTCAGCTTTCCATCAGCTGCGGAATCATAATCAACATGCTGCTCCATGGCTGTTTACTCAACATATCCAGAGATTTTCATTGTAGCCTGTCGTACAAAACCGGCAAAAAACTGCCAGTTGCAGCTTTAATCAGTAATCTGTCACATCACATTGGCCAGCAGCGTTAAGTAGTTGGCCAAGGTACAATACCTCACCATGATAAAAACCTGAAAAAGTCTGCTATATCAGCAGATAAAGACTAAACAGGACTATTACAAAAACAATTTATGATGTTATATTGTAAATCCCCTTTTCTGGAGATTTGTGGTTCAACTCCATTTATCAAGATGGGTATCGCCACAGATAAAGGGAACCAAGTGGCAAGGACGACGCTTTTTATGAATAACCATAAAAAAATGCCAAAAAATAAAACAACAAGGGTTGCAGTTTCCCAGCAGTTCCTTCAATGTAATATTTGAAGGTTTTAAGCTGTATGGAAGCGACCAAGAAGGAAATGGAAGCTATGCTGGCAGGTACAGTCAAGTGGTTTAATAACCCCAAAGGGTATGGATTTATCCAGGCACAGGAAGCGACAGAGAATCAGGATGTTCTCATCCATTACTCTGTCATTGATATGGACGGCTTTAAAACACTGAAAGCAGGCCAGGTTGTCAGCTTTGAGATAGGCCATGGCCCCAAAGGTCTGATTGCCACTAAAGTCGTCCCTGATAACGGTACTGCCAGTGGCAGCACTCAGAGTGTAACTCAAGAAGAGTCATTCCCGGTTTAAACAGGATTCAAGCGACACGAACCCTCTTTTGCAAGGCAGTTATGTGTCTTTCTCCACAGTACTATACATTGTGGAGAAACACCTATTATGACAAAAGAACATTTGTTGCTATTATTCCCTGTCACTCTTTATATAAAGTATGTCTGGCTGATCAGGACTGGGCTTTTTGGCCTCCCATGCCGGTTAACAACCACAAACTGACTGCATTACCAATGATTAGTCATGCAGGACTTTGCGCTTTCCATTGCACCCCATGGAAATGCAGTTGTTGTCGCTTTTCAAAGAGTCACGTTTTTCATCAATCGTTGACCCATAAATTCAAGACAAGGTAGTGCAGTGCTGCTGGACAGTTTCCCCCTCGTTCTTTCAGGCTCTGTGATGGTTATTACAGCAATTGCCTGGTACCTATGGCTAACTTTCAGCCCGTTCAAAGCCAAAACCAACACCCTTCTTTTCGAGCAGGACAAGCGAGCTTTTTTTGGCCAGCTGGATATTGCCGTCCGCAGCCACTTGATGGTTTTGCCTTCCTTGCCCGTTGGTGATGTTCTTGAGCCCGACAAATTCAGCCGGACTGCAGTGGCACTGAGCATCAAAAGAAACCGACGGTTTGATTTTGTACTCTATCACCGTAAAAAGATGCAAGTCTGCTGTGTGATCAACCTCATCCCCTACAATACAAAGCCAAACGCACAAAAATTCAGGCTAATACGCCAACTCTGTGCAGCTGCCGAGCTGCCACTACTGGAATATGACATGAAACCCTGGCGGGATGTTAACGAACTGAGACGCACAGTTCTCTCTACCTGCGGGTGTGAAGAGGAAGGCACTCCAGAATACGAACTCCTGACCCCAACAGAAGCCATGGCCGAAGCCGAGGTAATCGTTGATCCACAATGCCCAATGGCATAACCACATGAAATTGCGAACCCTTAAACCTGAATACCAGATATACAACGCCTGACCAAAGAATGACGCACTCCTGATCGATCAGGAGTGCTTGAGAATCACGGTGGCCAGAGGTGGCAAGGTCATTGAAAGACTGTACGACAAATGATGCATCGGCGTTTTCTCAGCCTCAAGCAGCTCTCCTGCGCTAACACCACTGCCGCCAAAGCAGGTATTATCAGTGTTCAAAATTTCACGATATCGACCAGCATCAGGCACACCAATGTGATAGTTCTCACGAACCACCGGCGTCAAATTACAAATAACCTGCAGTGAGTTCCACTCATTATCATAACGACGGAACACCAGCACACTCTGGCTACTGTCATCCCCGGTGGTCCAGGCAAATCCATCCGCCTGAAGATCCCGTTCAAACATGGCGGGTTCTGAAACATAAAGCTGGTTAAGGGTTTTCACCAGCATCTGAATACCCGCATTAAACCCCTTCGGGTTGTCAAGCAGGTGCCAATCCATTACAGCATTGGGATTCCATTCCTGGCAGGTTCCCAGTTCAGTCCCCATAAACAGCAGTTTTTTACCGGGATGCGCATACATAAATGCCAGATAAGCCCGCAGGTTGGCAAAACGCTGCCAATCATCACCGGGCATCCGGGTCAGAATAGTGCCCTTGCCATGAACCACTTCGTCGTGGGACAGGGGCAGGACAAAATGTTCACTCCAGGCATACACCGTACTGAACGTCATCTGCCCATGATGATGCTGACGATAGACAGGGTCGAGTTTCATATACTCCAGCGTGTCATTCATCCAGCCCATGTTCCATTTGAAGTCAAACCCAAGCCCACCGTCTTCTATCGTTCTGGAAACACCAGGCCAGCCGGTGGACTCCTCCGCAATGGTCAGCACATCCGGGAATGCAGCATGCACCTGCTCATTGAACTTCTTCAGGAAAGTCACGGCTTCCAGGTTCTCATTACCACCATGAATATTGGCTTCCCACTCACCGTGATTGCGGGAGTAATCCAGGTAGAGCATGGAGGCCACTGCATCGACACGCAGGCCATCAATATGGAATTCATCCAGCCAGTAAAGGGCATTACTGATCAGGAAGTCCTGAACCCAGGGCTTGCCAAAGTCATAAATGCAGGTTTGCCAGTCAGGGTGCCAGCCACGGCGCGGGTCAGGATGCTCATAGAGCGATGAACCATCAAACCTGGCCAGCCCATGCTCATCAATGGGGAAGTGCGCAGGTACCCAATCCAGAATGACGCCAATGTCCTTCTGGTGACACCGATCGATAAAATAGCGAAAATCATCGGGCGAACCATAACGGCTGCTGGGCGCATAAAGGCCAACCGGTTGATAACCCCAGGAATCAAACAGCGGATGTTCCGAGACAGGCAACAGCTCAATATGGGTAAAGCCCATATCAATAACGTAAGGAATCAATTGATCGGCCAGTTCACGGAAAGTCAGGAAGTCATTGTCTTCTTTCCTTCTCCAAGAACCTGCGTGCACTTCATAAATAGAGAAGGGCTGCCCTTTATTGTCATGTTGTTTTCTTTGGCTCATCCATGCCCGGTCTTTCCAGGAATAGCTTTCGATCCCCTGAACCACGGAAGCCAGACCAGGCCACTGCTCAATATGCCGGGCAAACGGATCGGTCTTCAATGGCAGCTGATTGCCGTGGTAATCACGGATAGAATATTTATACTGGTCGCCGGGCAGAACGCCGGGCACAAACAGGCGCCAGATACCATCATCCGCACTGGCCATTGGATGGAGCCGGTTATCCCAGCCATTAAAGCTGCCCACAATACTGACCGATCGGGCATAAGGTGCGTAAACCTTGAACAGCACACCCTGTATATGCAGCTTGCTGTTGATCTTATGAGCGACCACCCGGGCTCCGAGGTGTCGATGGAGACCGTCCGGCTCAATATCTGACTGGGCAAGAATGTACTGCCCAAAACAGTACGGGTCATAAACCGTAAAACTGTGGCCACTGGCCCAATGTATCGTCAACTGATACAGAAATGGCTTTTTTCTTCTGGGCAGATGCAGCTCAAACACACCAGCCTCATTGCGCCTCATCTCGCCAAGTAATTTGCCGGTGCTGTGCTCGAACACCTCAACCACGGTAGCATCCGGGCGCAATGCGCGAATGACCAGCCCTTTTCCCTGCGAATCAGGATGCAACCCCAGCACATCAAAAGGGGTTGCACACTGATTGTTGATCAGATCTGATACCACAGGCGACATGGCTACCTTGGGTATTGACGATGTTTTGGGGGATACTGCGATACTCATAGCGGTGTTTTTTCAATAGAAATTGCCTGTCGTCAACATCAGATGGACTCCTTGTGGTCTGAAAGTACCCCTTATCAGGGCAGACAGGATAAACTGGTGTCTGGAAGACTGTGAACCTCAGCCTTTCGCTTTTCCTTCAAGATCGACTATAGCTGTCGTACTTATCGCTGATCAACTGCTGCTCGATAAACCTTGAGATAATCCAGGGCTGGCTGCTCCCAGGTAAATGATTCAGACATGGCATTTGCCATCAGATGAGCCATTAATTCCCGATCCTGATAAACGGCACGGGTCTGATTGAGACAATGCAGCAGGGCATCACTGTCGGGCGAATCAAACATAAACCCGGTTGCGCTCTTCTTTGCGATCCCTGTACCTCCATCAGCAGTTGGATCATAGCCTTTGACCGAGTCCACCAGCCCACCAACGGCACGAACAATGGGCAGGGTACCGTACTTCATACTATACATCTGGTTAAGCCCACAGGGCTCAAACAGGGAGGGCATCAAGAAGAAATCAGAGCCTGCTTCAATCTGATGGGCTAGGGGGTTGTCATAATCCTCAACAAAACTGCATTTGTCGGTGAATGCGCTGGCCAAACGGTTCAGTTCAGCGGCAATACTCCGGTCACCTGAGCCCTGCAATACAACCTGAACATCATCTCGCAAAAACTGCCACAGGGCCGGTATCAGATAGGCAAAACCTTTCTGTTCGGCAAGGCGACTGACCAGCCCATACAGAGGTTTATCGGCGACCTTCGGCAACTGCAGTCGTTTCTGCAAAGCCTGCTTGCAAACCGCCTTGCCGGAAAGATCTTGCAGGGAGTAATTGGCTGGCAACAAGTCATCTGTTTCAGGGTTCCACTGCTGATAATCACAGCCATTGAGAATACCGGAAAAATCCTGTTTTCTTCGTCCCATAATATGGGCAAGGCCATGGGACCCAAGATCCGTCAGGAGTTCTTCAGCATACCCCGGACTGACGGTGATGATTTTATCCGCAAGGGCAATGCCGCCCTTGAGCAGATTAATATGCCCATGGTCTTCAAAGAAATCCGGGGTATACCACGGGTGGTCGATCCCCAACACACTTAATAAGCCACTGTCGGTATGCTGTTGATAGGCACCATTGTGAATGGTCAGGACTGACCGCGTGCCGACGAAGAAAGCATTGCCTGACTCATGGGTTTTCAGGTAGTAAGGCAGAAGTGCCGACTGCCAGTCATGGCCATGAATAATATCCGGCTTAAAGTTTAACAACTTGCAGGCCTGAAGTGCCGCCTTGCAAAAGAACGCAAATCGCTCGCTGTTATCAGCAAAACCTTCACCCTCATAGGTGTATAGACCACTGCGGTCAAAGTAATGGTTGTGCTCAATCAGGTAAATAGGGACACCGTCAAACATCCCCTGTCTTAAGGCAAAGCCCATCCTGCCATATGCGCCGAGACAAACCTCACCTGCCCCGACAACATCTGTTGCCAACGCTTCGAGCGCCTGCCGGTAGGCGGGCATAATCACCCGGACATCATTGCCGAGTTCACTCATCCAGGGCCCGAGCGCACCGGCCACATCTGCCAGACCTCCGGTTTTGACAATACCTGCCAGCTCTGAGACCGCAAAAAGTATTTTTAAATCAGAACCCAACTTTTGCTCCTCTGGGAATAACCACCAGACCAGAATCAGAGACCTTGAAGCGTTTAAGATCTTCTTCACGATCCATACCGATGCGGGTCCCCGGGGCAATTTCTACCCGCTTGTCAACAATAACCCGGTTCAATACGACGCCCTCACCAATGGTGACATTGGGCAGAATTACCGATTCAGTAAATCGGGTATTGTCGCCGATCTTGACGTTGTAACCGACCACACTACGATGCATATAGATGTCATGGAATACACAACCCACACCCACCATGGAGTTATAGATATGGCCTTCAGGCTCATTTCGGTTAAAAGCAATCAACGCCGGTGGATACGGTGGAATATAGGTACGGATTGGCCAGCCTTGGTTATGCAGGTCAATGGGCGGTTCACTGGTCAGCAGATCCATATTGGCTTCCCAGAATGAATCGATGGTACCTACATCACGCCAGTAGCCGTTGTTTATGCCCCCGGGAACTACATTTTTGGAGAAGTCATACACCATGACCTTTGCCCTCGGGTAAAGGGAAGGAATGATGTTTTTACCAAAGTCGTGGTCGGACCCTGCATTGGCGTGATCATCCAGCAACTCTTGCACCAAACAGTCTTTGGTGAACACATAATTACCCATTGAAGCCAAGACAAAGCCCGGCTTTCCGGGAATGATTTTGACATCACTTGAGGGTTTTTCAGCAAATCCAATCATACGACCAAATTCGTCCACCTCGATAACACCGAAGTGATGCGCCTGATCCACCGGTACCGGAATCGATGCAACGGTCAAGTCGGCGCTGTGCTGCTGGTGATACTGTACCATATCCCGAACATTCATAGCATAGATATGGTCACCACCAAACACACATATCAGGTCAGGGTTGTGTGACTCAATGTGATTCAGGTTTTGAAACACCGCATCCGCAGTGCCTTGGTACCAGTCACTGCCGGTGTTCATCTGGGCTGGCAACGTATCAATAAATTTATCCGCCAGGCCGGCAATACGCCAGCAACGTTGCAAGTGCTTGCTCAGTGAGTGCGACTTGAACTGGGTAATCAGGTAAATCTTGTGAAGATCGGAATTCACAAAATTACTCAACACAAAGTCGATGATCCTATACTGTCCGCCAAAAGGAACCGCAGGCTTTGCTCTCGTCTGCGTGAGTGGAGCAAGCCTAGATCCTTCTCCTCCGGCCAGGATCATGGAAAGGACTGACGCCATGGTCGTTTTTCCTGTTGTCTGCATGGTGAGCTGAAAGTATTAGGGTCAATCCGTGACCCATTCCGGGCCAAGAGCCTGTCGGACTTTAGGCTGCCCCGCACGGCAACCACTCCTGCTTTGCTCACTACCAGCGCCTGAGCCCGACAGGCTCCCGGGAGATAGTATTGCCCCGGAAGAATCTCCACTTGCCCGGAAGCCTGGTGTCAGCTTCCGACAAAGTATTCCGATGCTTTGCTGTTTCAGCTCACATCACACGCCATTTGCCTTAAAGACTTCGGCGATAATATCCTGAGCTTCACCCTGCAGACAGGAAAGATGCTCTTCCCCGTCAAAGCTTTCGGAAATGATCCGGACTTTGATCGCCATGGCATTGTGACTAGGGGGCA
>NZ_JAHHPO010000299.1 GCF_024606365.1 Endozoicomonas sp. ONNA2 | reverse complement strand
TATTAAATTGGTAAAATTCTTCCGGTGCAATCAAAACCTTACGGATTCAGGTAATTAATAATGCA
Organism: Endozoicomonas sp. ONNA2; assembly: GCF_024606365.1. Classification (GTDB taxonomy): domain Bacteria; phylum Pseudomonadota; class Gammaproteobacteria; order Pseudomonadales; family Endozoicomonadaceae; genus Endozoicomonas. The sequence goes on along the minus strand of NZ_JAHHPO010000299.1, from coordinate 1,440 downwards.
GTATAAAGGGAATAATAACCACAACCATCTGATGTAGCCGTTCCCTGATCTAATAAATGCATGAATTTCGGTTGACTATGGACATGCAATGGAAATGGGAGCAAGCTAGTGAGATAGTCACAAATCTTACTATTATATCTATTTCTATATTTTATTTCTTTATCTTCTAAAGAGTCATAACATATCACCTCTACACAGGAGTCTGATATTTTGAAAGATATTAAGCTGGCATGGCCATCAGCTAATAAAGGAATGTTAAAAAAGGTAGAACCTTCTTTAATTCCCTCCTCAATAGCCTGTTTGACTGTATTAGGAGAAACGACCTTGTCGTCTATTGATATCATTTGTCCATCTTCAATACAAAAGGGTAAGTTATGTACAACATGATCAGAACTATTACCAATATCTTTCATCGCTCGAGCCATTAATCTAGCCCCACCATTTGTACCATAACCTATCCCCCCTTTTTTCAAATTGCCTGGATTCATTGTCAGGCCTGAAATATCAATAGAACGACTGTTACCAAAATGAATGATAGAATCGACTGGAAAAGTAAATGTTCCTGTGCTCACTGCTTTTCCAGATTGTTGCTTCTCACTAAAAGAATTAACATCTCTTTGCAGAATTGATGTGTCTGATGGTTGCTTTTCGTTCAATTCAGGACCAGGTAACTTTTTAGGGGCAACCGGTGGCTGTGGTCTGCTTTCCCCATCACTTTCTATTCGAGAGTCTGAAAGAAATGAATCCTGAAGAATTAAACCGTTAATACTTTCTTGTAGTTTTTCCATAAATACCCTTCAATTTTGCGGTGAATCTGATCGATGGACTAATCGCTTATACCCGGCAGCCCAGAAGCCTGATATTGATGTAACAGAACTTGCCTGTGGCTTTCTGGGCATCGAACTCACGTTGCTTAAAATGCAGCGGTACCCGCAAATAGGCTAACCCATTGATATTTAAGGGAGTATCTAAACACAATATCGCAGTGTTTTGGATTTAATCTATATTTATCATTAGGTTAGATCATTTCTTGATTGGTATCGCTGCTTAAAATATTTGCATCATGTTCATTGATCAAGCGTTTTATGGTGTCCAGCGAATCCCGGCAATCCAGGGCAATGCCCGGAGAAAAAATCCCACTGCCGATCAGGTTGAAATTTTGCCCTGCCGGGCTTTCAAAAATGGTTCCCCAGTTTTCACGGAAGTTGCCAACGATCAAGACCCGGAATCTTTTCAGGTCTTCACAGATCACCGGGGTATATATTTCAGCAGAACGTTTATCGCCGATCAGACGAATTAACTGCCGGTTATTTTCTGCATCATCGATGTGATCCCCTAAGTATCTCCTGGTCGGGGGCTCAGGGAGTTCCTCAAGAAAGGCTGCACCGGTCAGTTTATTGGTGCTTTGCCGGAGGGTGTCCCACGCCCTGTCGATCAAAA
>NZ_JAHHPO010000298.1 GCF_024606365.1 Endozoicomonas sp. ONNA2 | reverse complement strand
CACTCCCTTGAACCTGACCGGGGTCAGGGCCCATAGAGGCCGAAGACCTGATGAGGTGGGAGTGAGCGGATTCCATCAGGGCCAGAGGCATTGAGACCTCACCCCAAAGGCCGGTCTCTTAATGAAGAGAATGGAAGCATTACTGTCATGATGGAAAACTTTTTCTTGCAATGCGGGGCGGACCATATATGACCCCGGTTTTGCGGTTTCCTGCAAGGAATCAACCCGCCCCCGGTTTTTTCATACCAAAGAAGGTTTCAGGGACAATCCCAAAGCCTGTAACACCACCAATAAGGTCTTGAGGGTTGGACTCCCCTCCCCACTGAAAGAGCGATAAAGTTGCTCCCTTGATAAACCAGTCTCTCTGGCAACATCTGCCATCCCTTTAGCCCTGGCGGCAACACCAATTGCTTCTGCTATATAGCCGGAATCACCCGTGGAAAAGGCTTCCAAAAGGAAAGTCTCAATTTCTTCAGGGCTGTTCAGGTAATTGGCAGGGTCATAGTCATAAATGGGTTCACTCATCATTGATCTCCTTAGCCAGCCTTTTTGCCAAAATGATATCCTGATTTTGGCTGGATTTATCACCACCACAAAGCAAGAAAACCTCTCTGTTTTCGGTAATAAATACGATAGCCAGGCCCAAAGTGAATACGAAGCTCGCAGACTCCACCACCAACGTATCTGGAGTCACCGGGGAGACCGTAAGCAAGCCGGAAGGTGCGGTCGATGATGATCGCTCTTGCCTTTCGATCCTTCATATTTATGAGCCACTTCTTGTACGTGTCAGTCTGTTTTAGTGTAAAAATCAAGGGGACGTGCAGGTTTCCGCCGTTGCTTATGGGGCTCTTCAGAAAGCGCCTTACCTTTCACCGGCTGTTCAATATATTGCTGTTGGTCAGAAACAAACTGATCATCACCCGGTAGATCTGCTATTTGGGATGGACCCAAATATTGATACCCACCCCTGCCAGCACAAAAGCAGCAATACGTTCACAGGCTCGCTCCCGATCTTGTGAAAACTGCAGCAGCATGGCATCGGTAGCCAGCCAGTCTGGTGAAGGTAGCTCACCGAGGGTATAACGGTAACTGCTCCACAGCCACTCAGCGGGATGACCAACCATACGGGCTCAACACCACATAACGGCTCAACTCCAGAAGGTATGCTGACTTATCCACCAGAATGGCTTTGTAACGCCCCTGAAAAAGTTGGCCAACCCGCCCATAGCGTCCGGGTGGTATAAACACCATTCAACTGTCGCATACCAGCAGAAAGGTTACTGTCCGGAGTCTCCACCACCAGGTGATAATGATTGGTCATCAAACGCCAGGAATGAATTGTCCAGTGAAAACGGTCACAGACCTCGGCCAGGGTATCCAGGAACAGATTGAAATCCACTTCTTCCCGGTAAATTGGGTTGCGTTCATTCCCCCGGGAAGTCACATGGTACAGCGCACCTGCGTATTTAATTCTCAATGGCCTGCTGACTTTTTATGCCTTTTTATGCCCCCAGCTTATAAACAAGGAGCTATAAAAGTAGAACAGGGTTAATGGGCGTCAAGAATCAAGACCTGACCCAGGTTTTCTGACCCCGGTTT
>NZ_JAHHPO010000297.1 GCF_024606365.1 Endozoicomonas sp. ONNA2 | reverse complement strand
TTATCCTCAATTTTCTGCCATCCTCGCTACGGGGACGCCCAGTCGGGCGCTATTCCCGGACAGCCTCCCGGGAGGCCAAGCCACCAAAAACCGCAAATAATCGGGAACCTTCTTGCACAATTAATGTCAAATTCTGTAGTTAAAAACATAATTGTGTGATCAAAAAAATGGACTGGTTAAAAAATCACCAAACAAACGCCACCCTGCTGCCATTATATGGTGAGTCTGGTGCAGAAATGACGGCTGGCATCCAACCCACGGGAAACACTCTACACCCCGATTTACGCCTCTTTGCCGGCTATAGCATCCGTTGTCTTGAACCAACCAGCCATAACGTTCTGTGCATTATCTGCCAGGCAGTGCTGCGCAACCCGTACCAAACCCCATTCGGGCAGCGAGCTTGCAAATCCTGTCTGGTGGGCAAGGCCTTGCAACAACTCACACAACGACCAGGCGTGCCACTGGATATTCCGGCACTGCAGCAAACATTCATGGTTCTGTCACCAGCCCATGGACCGTTTTCCCTCAGGCAGTGTTACCAGGACCGGGCTTTTCAACGTTTTGATGCCGAGGAAGTAATGGTGCAGCAATGCCCAGTGCGTGACTGCCGCTGGTCAGGGGGAACACTTGCCCAGCTTTATAACCATGAAGCCGAAAGTCACCCGGAGCTGGAACGGACGATTCCCAGTGATGATGTGATACCAAAAACTTATGAGTCTGACCAACAGTGCGATTTGACCCAAAAGGGAGCCACAGCCACACAACGTACTTCGCGCAAACTGGCCAGCCAACTGCAGCAGTTGCAAAACTCCCTGCAGATGGATTTAACCGAGAATAATCTCCGTTGCCTGATGGAGGTCTTGAAAGTCCGGTACCAGGAAATACAAAACTTATCTGTCAGTGAGCTTAATGAGTTGGAGTTCAGTAAATTCCTGACTAAAAACCATGAGAGTATCCAGCAGATATTCTTTGAGTTGCTCAGTCCACCACCGGACTCCCCGACATCTGACGCTGAGCCTTGCAAGTCCCCGGTAAATTCGTTGATTGCCCCAACAAGCTCTGCGCAGGCAGAGGCTGAATCAGTGGGCCCGCCCCCAAACCTGTTTGATGATAAAACAAGCGGTTCACCCAGCCCCTCTGACTTACGGGTAGCCCCCCAGAGCATGCCCGGCAGTTTCCTGTTATTTAATACTTGGCAGCTGACAGACCAGGAACTTTATGGCTTACCACCGGAGCAATCGCCAACCTCTGACTGCGACCATCCGTTCCAGCCAGAGCAGAAACAGCAGAGCCCCGATGATTGTGACTGACAAAAAAAGTAGCTTGCAAAAAAGCACAAGTGGTTCAAGCTTTTCGGGAAGCGGGCGGCGGGTAGCGTCTGTAGAAATTTCGAAGTTATTTCAGGACAGCCCCTGTGGCTACTCAGGAATTTTTTAGTAGCCACAGGTTCGGCCTATCTATAGCGGTTTACCTGATCCCGTAATACGATCGCTGCCTTTCTTGCGGCTTCAGCAAAGTCATCGCCACCACTGGCATAAATAATGCCGCGGGATGAGTTCACAATAATGCCCTTGCCTTCGCTGTTCAGGCCATTGTTAATGGTTGCTTCCACATCACCACCCTGAGCACCCAAGCCTGGCACCAGGAACGTCATGTCGCCGGTAATTTCCCGAATACGTTTGAGTTCCCTCGGGTTTGTGGCGCCAACCACCAGCAGGATGTTGTTATTCTCATTCCACTCCTGACACATCCTGGCAATCACTTCGTACAGCATGGCGGATTCACCATTGGCCTGCCGGACAGGGAGGTTCTGAATAGCGGCGGCACCGGGGTTTGAGGTGCGGCACAGAACTACTGTTCCCTTATCAGCATATCGTGAGAATGGCACTACGGTATCGATACCCATATAGGGGTTTATGGTCACCGCATCGGCCTGATAACGCGCAAAGGCTTCTATGGCGTACTGTCTGGCCGTACTACCAATATCACCACGCTTGGCGTCGAGAATAACCGGGATAGCAGGGTATTGAGTACGAATGTAACCAATGGTCATGGCCAGCTGATCTTCAGCGCCGCAGGCATGATAATAGGCCGCCTGAGGCTTAAAACAGCAAACCAGGTCGGCGGTTGCATCTATAATGGCTTTATTGAATTCCAGAATAGGCCTTTCCATCGCCAGAATAGCGGCAGGAAAGCGCTCGGGTGAAGGGTCAAGGCCTACACACAACAGCGTGTTGTTTTCCTCCATGGCAGCCTGAACCCGATCAAGAAACCCCATTGTTAACCCCAGCGTTTGGTAAAAAGTGCTGAGCGGGGAGTCTAGCAGTATCCGTTACCTTTTACATGTGAAGATGGGTGCTTCAGGATTTGTCCCGGAATAGAACAGTCGCTGCCCCCGCAAAAGCGGTTCCTGCTTTTCGGTTAGCGTCAGCGGGTGGCGCCAAATGTGGAAGCTATTTCAGGACGATTCCTTAAAAGCAATCACCCCATCTTCACATGCCCTGGATGTTCCCTGACCCGTTTAAGCCAGGCCATGATAAAAGGAAAATCGGTCAGACCATACCCGCCCTCAGGCGCCACATGGGTGTAGCCATACAGGCTGATATCGGCGATGGTCATGCGGTCCCCAACCAGCCAGTCATGGTGCTCCAGGTGCGTTTCCATGACCTGCAATGCCTTGTAACCACTGGGTTTCTTGGCCTGCAGTGCGGCCTCATGTTTTTTCGGTCTGCCAAGGAATTTCACGATAAACCTGGCCGTTGCGATATAAGGCTCGAGACTGTATTGCTCAAAAAACTGCCACTGCAGAACTTTTGCCCTGGGGAAAGGGTCTTCAGGGAGATAGTCTGTGCCGTCGGCCAGATAGTTCAAAATGGCATTGGACTCCCACAGATAACTCCCGTCGGGTAGTGCCATGACCGGAATCTTGCCGTTGGGGTTCATGGCCAGGAACTCATCGGTATGCGTTCCGCCACCCAGAATATTGGTGTGTTCCCACTCGCAGGCAATATCCAGGTGGTTCATTAGCAACTTGATCTTGTAGCAGTTGCCGGACATGGCATCTCCATAAACCTTGTACACAGGTTTTCTCCTGTTTGCCAAAATTTATCCGACATTGGTACTCTTTATTTAAAGACGGTGCAAGTCTATTTAGTTGACAATCAGCTGGCAGAAAATACGCTGATAACGGTGAAGGAGAAATGAAGCTGATGCCGGGAAGATGAAGCTGATGCTGAGAGATGCCGGGAGGTGTTGGGCGAAAAGAAGCCATTCATTACAGCCTGTGCATTTCATATTCACAAGGTGGAATTGGTATAAGTAGCTGGCCATATGGAATCGAATATTTCTGGCTACTTGGGCTGGTACT
>NZ_JAHHPO010000026.1 GCF_024606365.1 Endozoicomonas sp. ONNA2 | reverse complement strand
CTGGAACTGAACCGGCAATTGGGGGCAGAGGTGTTTCAATTTGATTTTGATCTGCTGTTTTTTGAGGTTGCGGCAGCTTGAGGCTTTTCTCTCAAAGTACTAACATTGTATATACTTTGTTAGTATTTCATAGGGAGAGATAATTATGTCTAAACAGTCGGTGTTTACCATGAAACTGGAGCCGGAACTCCGGGCTGAATTTATCGCAGCCACGGAGTCCATCCATAGACCTGCTTCTCAGGTGGTTCGGGAACTGATGCGGGAATTTATCGAACGACAAAAAAAAGCCAGGGAATATGATGAGTTCCTGGAGGAAAAAGTAACCGCTGCCAGAAATTCCATTCATTCCGGTGAAGGGAAAAATAATGATGAGGTGGAAGCGCAGTTTGCCGCTATGCGGAATAAACAGTTATGAAAGTCATCTGGTCACCGGAAGCGGTTCAGGATCGTCTGGCTATCTGGGAGTATCTGGTCTCTGAAAATCTGCAGGCGGCCATTGATATGGATGAACGTTTTGGAGTATCAGCGGGCAGGCTGGCCACTCATCCAATGATTGGGCATAGCGGCAAAATTGAGGGAACCCGGGAATTGATTCCCCATGAGCATTATCGTCTGGTTTATGAAATTCAGGATGATCAGGTATGGATATTGGCTTTAGTGCATACTGCCAGGCTCTGGCCACCGGTTAGAACGTGATATGGATTCCCACGGAGACCGTGGGAACCACTAATGATCATTCCTACGTTAATGACAGCAGATGAAAAACAGACTATTATCAGATTATAAACAGATATAAGGAGCTGGTAATTATGGCTGCATTATTAGAAACCGCTGATCAGGCACTTCCGGTCACTCAATTGGCTCGTCAATTTAAACTTTACCTGGATAAGATCTGTAATCGTGAGCAAGACAAATATGTTGTCATGCGGAACAATGAACCGGCGGCGGTATTGCTCAGTGTGGAACAGTTTGAAGCCATGGTAAACGAACTGGAAGATTTGAGGATTGAAGCCATTGCCAAGGATCGGTTAACGGCTTTTGATGGCAAAACAACCATTAGCCATGATGATATGTTAAAAG
>NZ_JAHHPO010000296.1 GCF_024606365.1 Endozoicomonas sp. ONNA2 | reverse complement strand
GTCGTTTAAATTAGCCTTGATTGGAACGATCGTAAGACCGATTCTATCGCCCTGGTCGCACACCTGGCGACAATCGAAGTCACCCAGTCAGGAAATTTCATGATTTTGTTCATTAATCAGCCCAGAGTTTGGAATGTGCACTGCGTTATCTATCATGGCTTCCCGGAGGAAAGTCGGCCATTGTGATTGATCCAGCTTAACCGATGGATTCAGTGTTTCAATGAACTTTTTACTTCTGGCTACGTATTCCTGTTTCTGTGCTGCCAAGAGATTTCGTTTGACACCATGATTTACTTCACTATCAATCACGCGGCATAAATGATTATACATTTTCAGGGGATTCGAATTACCGGGAATCATCGGGATAATGCACTGGCCGACAATGCCTGCATCGGTTTCACTCAGTAACTCACTCCAGGGTTTTCCCAAAAACCTGTTCAGTAGAAGCAAAAGATTTGACAAGTGATGTATGAATCGATCTTCTTCATAACTATGCCGATGTAGAACCCACGTTGGTTTATGGGTTTCAAGATCTTCAAGGTTAAATGCAAGTTGGCCCAAGGCTTTTCTGGTACGTTTCAGATATTCGAGCGTATTCTTCATACTGACCACGTTTTTATGCTTCTGATCGTTTTTTAAAGTTTGATCCTGTTGTGCCCGTGGGTAGTCGAAAATAGAACCTTCAAAGCTTTGTTTCCGCTGCTTAAGCCCTTTTACCCTGGCGTACTCATTGCCGAAGGCCATTTGAATCTTTCTCACTACACCGGCAATGGCAATGATTAGATCGATATCAGCATTTTTTAACATGCTGGCTCGTACCGCATGATAAAAATCATGCTGCATAAATTCGAGAATCAATCGAGCAGATAAGTAATCAGCAATTTTTGGCAAAGGATGGCCAGGAAACGGAATTGCCATGTCTCTGTATCTTTTCAGGCTGCCGGTTCTAATATCTTCAGGCGAACTGATCCCGATCACAGGATTGATTATATGGGCTTCATTCTGGCAAAAACTGTCAATGAAAGCCTGTCGCAAGGTAATGGACGGACATATCATCCACCCAGACCACTCGCAGTCAATAAATAAAACGTTGAAGTGTCTGCTTGACAGGGCTTTTTTTATCGTGATCTGCCCTTTGTCTTCACCTGAGACAGTTGGGTACTTGCAGGACCAGAAACCTGCCTCAACCGGAGATGCATTTTCAAGCAAACGCAACATATTACTGAGGATGGAATCTACATCAAAAGAATCTACATCAAAAGAAGAAGGAAGAAAAAACCCCTTTGACCTTACCAAGGAATCAAATATGATATCCCGGTGGACTCCATTAACGTTTCCTTTATCGTCAAACAGCTTGTGATGGACAATCTCAAATGGCTTTATATGCTCGCCTTCCAGATAAACACCCTGCAGGGTAACCAGGGTTGCAAACTCATTCCTGCTTATTTTCTTTTCCCGAAATGCACGGAGCGCTGCATAGGCAAAAGTATCAGATTGCAAAAAGCAGCGGTGTTTTGTAGTGATTTCTTCCGGGTTGCGACAACACTGGGCAATTTGTTCAAGCTGCTGGGGAGTTATGTCGTTTACCTTATCCATGATCAATGATTGTTGATCTGTCTTGATTCTACGAACAACTTCTTTAAACACCTTTGCATGGCCACCAGTGCCTGGCAAATCCAGAGGGCCTGAAGATGATCCTTTAACGTCTCTGACCTTCAAATCGGTTGAGGGCGTTGATGAAAATCTCTGGTTGTCAGGCAATACACCATCATTAGTCGTGCTGCTGACACATCTGAATGGACCGGTGATGGTGTGCCAAATGGCACGAATACGTCTTGGCGCAGTATTTTCGGATCTTGAAGTTGCCTGGCATCCTGGCGCCCCGATGATGTCGGAAGGGTTCATGCCTTTAAACTCCCTATTAATAGTTTCATAAGTTCTGATTGATTGGACCTGTTAGACAATAAAAAAGTTCCGAGGCAAAATTGGCAATATTATTATATTTTTAAACGCGATGTTCGGGTTTGAAATAGATATTAAAAAATTGAAATTTCTCAGGTTACCAAGGGCAATAGTTTTGTGGTCTTCTGAGAACATCTCTACCGTCTCTATTGATCTGGATAACGGTTGTTTTAGCAGTATTTATATTGCTCATTGGTACTAATAATTATCTAAACTCGAGGCCTATTTCTTTGCAGGGTACTGGTTTACCAGTCCTGGCGATGGTCCGGCACTCCGGCTGGTCGCTACCCAGCCGGCCCCACTTGCGCGGCCCCACCTGCGCGGCCCGCCCCATCTACACCCGGGCTCTGCGAGCTATGGATGGAGTATTCCGCGAGAGTTGATAAATCCAGCGTACGGGTCGGAAAGGCAATATCGGCCTTATGACTGTGAATAATGCTGATGGTCTCAAGCAACACTTGCTCCTGAATCAGAAGGTATGCCGCCCAGTCAGTGGTTTTGGTAAAACAGTAAATCTGACAATCAAGACTTGATGCACCGAAGCTAATAAAATTCACCATGATCGTCTTGACCTGATCAATACCATCATGGCCCCTGAGGTAACTGCGCACATCTTCCAGAATCAGATTGACTTTATCGTTGTCGTCATACCTTAATCCAAAGCGCTGTTTGATGCGTCGATTTTGCATCCGGGAGGGATTTTCTACCGAAATGCTCATAAATGTCGCGTTCGGCACATAGAGCGGCCGTCTTGCAAAAGTCTGGATACGTGTCTGCCTCCAGCCAATATACTCTACTGTGCCTTCTATGTTCCTGTCTGGAGAACTGATCCAGTCTCCTACCCGAAATGGTTTATCCACATAGATCATCCAGCCACCAAAGAAGTTAGCCAGCATATCCTTGGCGGCAAAGCCCACAGCCAGCCCCCCCACCCCACCAAAGGCAAGGATACCTGAAAGGCTGTAACCCAAAGTTTGCATGGCAAGCAGAACTCCGGTAATGATGACGGCAACCCGCATCAGCCGACCCAGGGCAATAACCGAGGTCTGATCCAGTTTCCTTTTGCAGTCAACCTGCAGGTAGCGATGTTCCAGTGCTTTGATAAACGAAATAAAAACCCAGCAGAACAAAACAATGACCAATAGATCCCGGAAACTGAGAAAGCGCTCAAACAGATTATTTCCGGTCCCTTCCCATATTTCTTCTGCCGACCAACTCAACCCGGCAACCCAGATAAATAGATAAAACGGCTTCTGACCCGCCGCAAGCAGTGCATCATCCCAGACATTCTGGCTAGCTTTCGCTTTAGTCAGTAGCTTGGCCAAGAGCTTGCTGGCAAGATAACGGGTAAACGCTGTCAGAAAAAGAGCAATCACAACCTGTATCAGCCAATCGGGAATATTGGCTGGGGTAATGGATAAAAAGTCCATGGTTATACCACAATGCCTGATCAGATCAGGATAATCAGGACTGGAACAAAGGAGTCAATACACACTGGATTTAACTATAAACCAGTGCAGTAATTTTGCGGGAAAGTGACCGGAAATTAACTGATGGTGAATTGAGAGGGTAGCAAAATCAGCCAGCGCCAAAGGCCCTGGCCAGCATTTCACATGCTTCCCGATAGCGCCCTGAGTTTTCAAGGGACGCCCAGTCCGTATATGAGCCTGGCAGCAAATTACCCGGACCAACCCCCTGTAAACCAGGGCCATCTATTTCAGCCAATACATCCAGAACCCCCTGACGGTTACTGATAATAAGAAGGTCACAACCAGCATCCAGCGCGGCCCTGGCCCTGGCAGGATAACTGCCGGTTTTCGCCGCCCCTGCCATGGACAGGCAATCGCTGACGACCAGCCCCGCAAATGCCAGTTGATTCCTTAACACCCCTTTCAGCCATTGCGGTGAATAACCGACCGGGTTCTGGTCAACAGCGGGAAACAGAATATGGGCCGGCATTAATGCCTCTACCCCCTTGCCAATCATGGCCCTGAAAGGCGCCATATCAGACTGGCAGATCTCAGCAAAAGTACGGTCATCCAAAGGAAGGCTAACATGGGAATCCGCATCAACATTGCCATGGCCCGGAAAGTGCTTGATGACTACGGACATCCCGGCTTCATGAACGCCATCAATCCACGACGAGACCAGATGCGTCACCTGCTCAACCGAACGCCCAAAAGCGCGATCCCCCACAATCGACGTTTTACCATGATCAATATCCAAGACAGGCCCCAGGCACAGGTCTACCCCACAGGCCAACAGTTCAGACGCCATCAGCCAGCCTGACTCAGAGGCCACATAACACTGCTGATCCGGATCAAATGACCCATAGGCCTGTGCCGGGGGTAGTCGGGTAAACCCATCCTTGAAGCGCTGGACACGTCCACCTTCCTGGTCAACACAGATTAACAGCTCCCGGCGAACTTCCCGAATGGATCTGACCAGCGTCATCAACTGGTTCCGGTCCTGATAGTTCCTGGAAAAAAGGACAACACCCGCAACACCGGGCAGGGCAAGCAGCTGGTTTTCTTCGGCTGTCAGCTGCGCCCCCTTGAGATCGATCAAAAGAACGCCACGGTTTTGGCCTGCCAGCACAAATATCCCCCCCTGAAAAAAAAGTATCAACTCAGTTGTATATCGATCCTGGTGCCAGTATCTACACGGTCAAACAGATCGATAATGTCTTCCCCATGCATTCGGATACACCCCCGTGAGCCAGGCTCGCCCATCACGGCAGTATCCGGTGAGCCATGGATATAGATGTAGCGGCGCATGGTATCGACATTACCGAGCCGGTTATATCCTGGCTCCAGGCCACTGAGCCATAAAATCCGGGTTAATATCCAGTCCTTTCTATCAGGGTACTGCTGACAAAGCTCGGGGGAATAGATCTCACCGGTAAAGCGACGCCCGACAAATACTGAATTAGCCGGTAGCCCAGCGCCAATTTTTGCTCGAATAACATGCCGCCCAAGAGGCGTTTGCCAGCTCCCTTCCTGCTGCCCGGTTCCCTTGCTGGCAGAAGAAACTGAATACACACGGCGCCTGCCGCCCTTCTCGTGCAGCACCATCACCTGACTGGCAATATGAACAGTAAGATACATCGGTAAATTAAGCTCTGTTATGATTATATGATCGGTCAGCTGTGTGACCTCAACCCTGCCGCCATGAATGGCACCATCTTCCTCATGATATCTTCCAGTTCACTCCTGACCCCATAATCACTTTCGGCAATAGCCATTAGCGCATCTGCACCTGACAGGGTAAAAACAGCGGAACCCAAGATAAAATAAACCCTCCAGAACAGGTCATTCACTGGCAGATCAGGACACGCTTTTATCAACAACTCAAGACAGGCCTGAAATACTTCCCCGTAGACGTCGCGCAAATATTTCTTCAGATGCCCCTGGCCCTGTGTGTAGGCCAGGCCAATCATCCGCATACAAACCGAGAGATCTTCAGGGCTGCGAGGTTTAACCGCCATGACCTGATCAACCAGCAAATGAAGTATTTCTTCCAGATCAATGGCATCATTATTATCCTGATATCTCACAAGAGCCTCGGAAAGATTACTGACAAAAGGGTCAAGAAAACGGGAAAAGACCGCCTGGATCAGGGATTTTTTGGAGCCGAAATGATAATTGACAGCGGCCAGGTTAACACCCGCCTCACTGGTGATTGAACGCAGCGAGGTCTCTGCGAACCCATGCTCAGCGAATAACTTCTCGGCAGCGTCCAGAATCCTGTCTACTGTCGCTGACTGTGACATGCTGGTAAAACCTCCAATGTAAACATTTGTTTAAAACTAACGTTTGAAAACTGAAACATCAAGTTGAATTATTAGGGCAAAGGTAGTTGCGGCCCGTAAATTACTGTATATAATCACATACACTGTATAAAAAAACAGATTCAACCATGTACAAATTGACCAAGCGCCAGGCTGAAATCCTTGAACTGATCAGGTCTCACATTGAAGAGTCCGGTTTTCCTCCCACCCGCGCGGAAATCGCACAGACATTCGGGTTCCGATCCCCCAATTCGGCAGAAGAACATCTCAGGGCCCTTGCCCGCAAGGGAGCCATTGAGATTACCCCCGGAGCCTCAAGAGGGATTCGAGTACCTGGCACCGAATATTCCGGCCTGCCTATTGTAGGACAGGTTGCTGCAGGCAGTCCCATTCTTGCCCAGGAACATATTGAAGACCACCTGTCCATCAACCCTGATTTCTTTTCACCCAAAGCAGACTTCATGCTACGGGTAAAAGGGATGAGCATGAAGGATATCGGCCTTCTTGACGGGGACCTTTTGGCTGTTCATAAAACATCAACGGCAACCAATGGCCAGATTGTCGTTGCCAGAATTGACGACGAAGTAACAGTGAAACGTTTTGAACAAATCAAGAACAGAATTTACCTTCACCCGGAAAACCGGGAATTCCATACAATCGAAGTAGACCCAAGCGTCGATACCTTTGCCATTGAAGGACTGAGTGTGGGGGTTATCAGGAATTTACCCTGACGATCGAGGAAGTAGAGGACCTGACATGCAACCAATAAGGAATTGTCCTGAAATAACTTCCACATTTCTAATGGCGCTGCTCGCTTCGCAAAAAGCTGGGATTACTTGTGTTTTTGCGGTAAGCAATTGGCCCGAAATAATTCCGACTTTTCTGAGCCTCGAACCTCCGTTCGTCCTGAGCCTGTCGAAGGGCGTGGACTCCGGCCTCGATTATCG
>NZ_JAHHPO010000295.1 GCF_024606365.1 Endozoicomonas sp. ONNA2 | reverse complement strand
GCTTGTAGCCCTTGGAAATCAAGGGTCAATATGGTTTCAACGAATAGTTACGAAATATATGATTCCACTTGCCCAACTACTTGAAGCAGATCCAATAATTCATGAGAGTCTGTAGCTTTTATCTCAAACTCAAACACCTATTCAATTTAATTGAGCAAACAAAAAACGATATTCATACGTTTTTTTGAATATCCGATACACTACTTTTAAGAATATCTATCTCCCTCTTTAAATTATCTATTGCCACACCAGAGGGGTAGATTTTGAAAAAAAGATCGAATTCATCAAGAGTTACTGACAAATAGCGAAGAGTAGCATCGGGCGATGTTTGCGACTTTAAATTTTCAAGTTCACTTTTCATTTTTTTTATGGCGCTGAAAGCAGGAATAGCGAAAAACCACTCACTGATATTGTTTTTTAATCCATCCAACCTCTGCTTCAGTCTGGCTTTCTCTGATGCAGAAGGGATTGTGTCAACCACCCTGTTTAAATGCAAAAACTGTTGGAAAACAGAGGCCAATTCAGCGGTGTTTTCGATTTTTTGATCCTTGGCTGACAATTTCTCCAACAACTGTTGTTCAATAGCACCTATATCAGCATAAAGCTGATTGGTCAAAATCATCTCGTTCGTGCCCGGCAGTTGATGAACACTCTCAGAATTCGTTTTGACAGCAATCGATTGTTCCTGAAGATTAATTGGAACGTTAATATCAGGTTGCGCTGTTTCCAGCTTGGGCCGACTCATTTCTTGCAGACCAAGCGATCTTGTAAAACAATCAAGATGCTCTTTATCCATTACAGGTCGCAAGGCTTTGAACAAAGTCATTGTCCATTTTACTGCTGCGTTTACTTTCGGATCTTCAACCAGATCTTCATCGAGCTGAAGCGGTGCTGAAGATGCAGTGATTGGCGTATCCCCTGACGAAGCTAATGGTAGTCTCGCTCTGGCAAACGTTGGGTTATCAACGGTTGACGGGCCTGGCTCTCTGACACCACGGCGCTCATTACCAGGGCCATTGGTAAAGGAGCCTGCTGCATCATTTACCCGAGAAGTACTGATATTAGATTGACTGACATCTCTGGCGTTAAACCTTGCAGTTGTTGAATCAACATTTGCGCTAACTGAGCCTGACTCATCTGCGCCTGATGCAACTGCAATTTTCGGCTGAAATACCGGACCCTGTGGAGGGAGTTGCGGTGTACTCATCTGAAGAATCCCTGGTTGTACTTTGTCTATTTGGATTTTAGACATCTTGGTAAAAGGGAAGTTCAACTTTCTACTTTGTATATTGTTGGCCTCACACTTTCTCAATGTTTCATGCATTTTCAGGTGAACCAGTATGCCACTGTGTTCGTAACTTCATTTCATAGTGCCAGATTGCACTGATCAACAGATTTTATCACTTATTGGTAACAAAGCTTTTAAGTAGCTGGCCACATGGAATCGAAAATTTCTGGCTACCCGGGCTGACCCTATGTGAGGCACAGCACAGAGAGCATAGCCGTAGCTATATGACCGGAGTTGTTATGAAGCACGACTGACTGCATGAATGCAGGAGCAATTGCCGGGTGTGCCAGCACAAGTACCCAAAAATATATGATTTCAAATGGTTAGCTACTTACCGCAAATAAAATCAACAGGGAGTCTCATTCGTGGCCACAAAAGGAATGAATATAGCTGTCGTCGGTTCCGGTATTAGCGGACTCTCCTGCGCCTGGCTACTTTCCAAACACCATAACGTAACCTTGTTTGAAAAGGATGATCGCTTCGGCGGCCACAGTCATACTGTCTCTGTGGGTGATGAGAAGCCCATTCCCGTCGATACCGGCTTTATTGTTTTTAATGAGAAAACCTATCCAAACCTGATTGCTTTTTTCAAACATCTGAAGGTGCCTTTTGTTCCTACAGATATGTCTTTTGCCGTTTCGCTGAATAATGGTTATACCGAGTACGCAGGTACTGATCTATCCGGATTATTTGCCCAGAAGAGCAATTTGCTCCGCCCCGGGTTCTGGCTAATGCTGGCGGATATTCTGCGTTTCTATCGCAACAGTGGAAAGTGGCTGGGCAGCCTTGACCATGAACAGGGTATCGATGCTTCTTTAACCCTTGGCCAACTGTTGCACCGTGAGCGCTTCAGCCAACGGTTCATTCATGATCACCTGATTCCCATGGGTGCTGCTATCTGGTCAACCCCGGCTGACAAAATGCTGGACTACCCGGCCCTGGCCTTTTTGCGCTTCTGCTCAAATCATGGTCTGCTGCAATTGTCAGATCGCCCTCAATGGCAGACCGTTAAGGGAGGCAGCCGGGCGTATGTTCAACGGATTATTGATGAGCTGGGTACAGCGGCGCTCACCAATCGCTGTATTCGCAAAATAAAACGGTTTTCTGACCGGGTTCAATTAACCGATTTCCAGGGTAAAGAGTGGCATTTTGACCATGTGGTTATGGCCTGCCATGCAGACACCACCCTCAGCTTGCTTTCTGAGCCCGACGAGTTTGAACAGCATTTGCTCGGTGCATTTACCTTTCAACGCAACAAGGCTCTGCTACACAGCGATGAACGACTAATGCCTGACAACAAAAAAGCCTGGGCCAGCTGGAACTATCTTGGTTCCAATACCTCAGATCAGGGCAATGAGACGGGTCCTGCGGTTACCTACTGGATGAATAACCTGCAACATCTCGACAGCCCGCCACTGTTTGTCACACTCAATCCCCGGCAGGAACCCGCAACCGATCTGATTCATGGCTGCTATCTTTATGACCATCCAGTATTTGATCGCGCGGCCATTGAAGCCCAGCAGAAAATATGGGAACTCCAGGGTAGAAATCGAACCTGGTACTGTGGCGCCTGGATGGGCTATGGTTTCCACGAAGACGGATTGCAGTCCGGCCTTGCTGTTGCAGAAAGCCTTGGAGGCATTCGCAGACCCTGGCAAATTAAAGGGGAAAACGACCGGCTTCATCGCCCGGACCTGTTTGGCCAGAGTTTTTTTGGCCCGGGTTTCGCCAGCGCTCAACTGACCTCCCCTGAACCTCAACAGCAGGAGCCCTGAGCATGGCGTCGTCCCGTGGTTCTTCTATTTACCTTGGCGAATTGAGGCATCACCGGTTCAAGCCGAAGAAGCATCGATTCTCGTATCGGGTGGCTTCCTGGTTGCTGGACCTGGATACCATTGAGACGCTGGATAAGCAGCTCACCCTGTTTTCCATAAACCGGTTTAATGTGGTGTCTTTCTACCCCCGCGATCATGGTGATGGTTCTCAGGCACCATTGCGGGAACAGATCAACCGGTTGCTTCACAACTATAATATTGAGACACCGGATAACGTCAGCCTGCTTTGTTATCCAAGGATGTTTGGTTATACCTTTAACCCGTTGGCGGTGTACTTTTGCTATCGGGATCAAAAACTCACCGCCATCGTCTACGAAGTCAGCAATACCTTTGGCGAAAGGCATTCCTATGTGGCGGCTGTCAAGCCTGAAGCACAGCCGGACGATGGACGATCGATAGAGTGTAACAAGCAAGCTTTTCCACAACATGTACAGCAACAGGCCAATAAGGCATTGCATGTTTCCCCCTTCTTTCCCATGAACTGCTATTACCATTTCCGGACCCACCCGCCCGGCGAGAAAGTAACTCTGGCCATTAACTTGAACGACGCCAGTGGCAAGCTGTTCACTGCCGTGTTCAAAGGTCTGCGCAAAACCATCACCGATCGTTTTATCGTAAAACAGGCCATGCTACTGCCACTGCAAACCCTGAAAGTCATGGCTGCCATTCATTGGGAAGCCCTGCGGCTCTGGTTAAAGGGCCTGTCAATTTACCCACACACGTCAAGAAATTTCTTTTTCAGCCATAGTCGTGCACAAATGCCCATGGTGAAAGAAAAAGATTTTGTGCCCTTCGCATCGAAGAAAAGCAAGGCAGCGAACAGGGAGAAAAAAAAATGAACTCAACCAGCTCCACGGCGATAACCGGCAAACCCTGGTTCTCTGGCCTGCGTAATGTAATCTCCTGGCTGGAAAAGCGCCTGGTTAATGCGGGGGTAAGCAGAATTGAGTTGTGCATTGATGGCAATGGCATTGATGGCAATGGCATTGATGAGAACGAAAGCGTGATGCTCGGGCAATTCCGGTCAGGAACGCCCATCCCCTGTCTGCAGATCCACAATCCGGTGGGTATAATCCAGCAAGGCAGCCAGGGGTTACTGGGCTGGACAGAGTCGTTTATTAATGGCGACTGGAGCACTCCGGACCTGAAAGCACTCACCGACTGGGCCATGGCCAATGAAGACAATCTGCAGGAGGTGATGGCAGGCAACTGGTTCAGCAATCTGTTTAACCGGATATTGCACAAAATACGCCGTAACAGCCGCTCCGGCAGTCGTCGCAATATTGCTACGCATTACGACCTGGGCAACGACTTTTATCAGCTATGGCTTGACCCGACCATGACCTATTCAAGCGCCCTTTATTTTGAGGAGCATGAAGACCTGGAAACCGCGCAGGGCAATAAATACAACACCATTGTCGATTGGCTTGAGCTTCGTCCGGGACATTCCGTGCTGGAGATAGGCTGCGGCTGGGGCGGCTTTGCCCGGGCACTGGGTCAACGGCATCAAGGTGCTTACCATGGGATAACACTGTCACAGGAACAGCTGGCCTATGCACAACAGATATCTTATAACAGGACCCATCAGTTCAGTCTCACGGATTACCGGGATATCCATGGACAGTTTGACCGTATCGTCTCCATCGAAATGATCGAGGCCGTTGGTGAAGAGCACTGGCCAGTGTATTTTGACAAACTATACCAGAGTCTGAATCCCGGAGGTTCTGCCATTATCCAGGCCATCGTGATTGATGACACCCGCTTTGAGGAGTATCGCCGTGGTGTCGACTTTATTCAGCGCTACATCTTTCCCGGCGGCATGTTGCCCAGTGACAAGGTGATGAAAAAACACGCCGAAAAGGCCAGGCTGGCTATTAGCAACACCCTCTCTTTCGGTCTTGACTATGCAAAAACCCTGAATGAATGGAAACGGCACTTTCTGTCGGCCTGGCCCGCCATTGAAAAGCTCGG
>NZ_JAHHPO010000294.1 GCF_024606365.1 Endozoicomonas sp. ONNA2 | reverse complement strand
TAGACCAATTTGCTGTCGCCGCAGTAGGGCAGTCTATTCTCGGACAGCCTCCTGGCGTTGCAGTGGCGGATTTATCAGCCTGTTGTCGTGGCTTCTGTGAGGCTTTTCTGGTTTTGCCTGCAGCGTTTTGTGGCGTCTCATTTTCCCCGTGTGTGCCAGGCCCGGGACCGGCGGGGGCAGTGAACGTGCTCAACTCCCGGGCAAACTGTCCTGCACCGACAAGGCTGGCAAGATAGCCCGGCCCCTGATTGATTTCCGGGGGTAGATTGGCTAGGCTGCTATCGCCCGCCCTGCCAGCGAGGTGAATTGCAGGGAATGGCTGGTCTGGTCATCAAGGCCCGGGAAATCAATGCCAGCAGAACCTGCAGCATTCAGTAATGATGTTTGGGCATTGGGTGGGAAATAATAGAAGGGGTTAAACGACCGAACAAGCTCTATTGCTGAGCGAATCGCCAACCCTTGCCAGCGCCCCCGGGGTTCTGCCGAGGGGGTTGTTACCGGATGCTGGTCGCTGACTGTGCTTGCCGAATTCAGGTTGGTCTGCTGTATCAAAATCATACCTCCTGACAAAATTGCTTATGGCGTATCAATCCATTGTCTTGCAAGGGAGCAAACTGACACATGGTATTTAACGCGCCCGGCTGTTTTATGTTGGCTGTAAGTGAGGATTGATAATAGCAGGCAGCTGTATGTCAGTGGTAAGAATAGTTTGAATTACATAATTGTCCTGAAATAACTTCTGTACACACGCTAACAGCTTTCCGAAAAACTGGAACCACTTGTGCTTTTTCGGGCAGTGACATTTTCCCGGACTGAAAAATTGATGAAGTTATTCCGGGACAATTCCTCGATGACATACATCTTCGCTGGGTTTTAGCCCCCGGTTATTTCTGCACCGGGGCTGGTATTTCCTACTTCTTGATCAAGCCATCAAAGCCGGTGTGGATCAGGTTCCTTGCCAATGTTCACCATGGAGTAGCTGCCTGCTTTAGCGGCGTTTTCCTGCCTGGCGGGCGACACCAACAGTTCGTAATTGTTCTCGTAATGCAACTCAGGAGGATCGGGCAGTGGTCTGGCAGTCCGGGTTTGGCTGTTGGTGTGTCTTGGCATGAGTTCGTTACTGTCATCAGCCGCGGTTGATGCTCTCTGGCGGTAACACCGGTAAGCGCAGACACCCACAAGACCGGCCACCACAAAAAACGCCGCCGCACCCAGGGTGATACCGGTTATAGCGGTTGCCCCCAGTGATGGCGAAGTTAATGGGGCAGGTGTGGCAATACCCGAACCGGAAAAGGGCAGGTTGCTGGATAACGGGGTCGGGGTTGAAGCAGGCATTGTAATTGTGTCAGGACCCTGGCCGGAAAGGGGTATGTTACTGCTGGCCGGAGTTGTCAGGGGCGTTATGGCAGTACCCATATCGGAAAGGGGCATGTTACTGCTGGCCGGAGTTGTCAGGGGCGTTATAGCAGTACCCAAATCGGAAAGGGGCATGTTGGTACTCGGTACTGTTACCGACGTCGTTGCAGCGGTAGATGTCAGCGGGACATTAGCACAGTTTGATGAACCAGTAACATACTCAACCGGCTGGCAATCCGGTGTTACCAGGTCAGGGGCAATAGCTGCACAGATACCTTTATGGGAATAATCACGACAGTCAGGGGAAGTAGCATTTAAATGAGCATTGTACTTGGGACTTCTGATTCTGACATCACAAATAACTTTTTTATCTCCTCCCTTAATATGTGCTTTTGAGGAACTGGTAACGTTGGTGTGAAACGCATTGGTGTTGTTAACTGTGTTTTTTCCCAGACTTCTCCCCGCCCCAATACCGGCATACGAATCTCGACCTGAGGTTGTCACTGTGCATTTTACCGCTGTCGTGCTATCAACAGTTCCTTTATTGATAAATCCCGCGCCAATACCGGCATGGGCTTTTTCCCCGCCGGTTTTTACATGACAATTCACTGCTTTAGTGTTACGAACAGTTCCTTTATTTGTTCCTGCCCCAATACCGGCATTTGCATATGAGTAATGGGTTGTCACTTTGCAGTTCACAGCTGTTGTCCCGTTAACAGTTCCTTCTTTACCGATAAATCCCGCCCCAATACCGGCATTTGAACCTTCCGTAGATCTATTGAGAGCGTCAAGTGCATCTTTGCCTTTGGTTGTCACGGTGCAGCTCGCCGCTTTCGTACCGTCAATAGTTCCCGAGAATAACTTGCCCACGGCAATACCGGCATTGGAACCACGACCATAGGTTGTCACATGGCAGTTCTTTGCTGTTATGCCGGTAACAGTTCCTCCACTAACGTAGCCCACACCAATCGCCGTGCTTGCTGTAGAGCCATTGTTAGCAAGGACAGCACCTTCAACCGTAATATTACTGATCCTGGCGTTGTCTGTCATTCCACAAGCCACTACCCCGGCCGGAGTTGATGAGTTAATTTCGGCATTTTTAAAGTGCAGGTTAAACAAAAGGCCTTTGTCGTCTTTGCCGGACAGGTGTTTTATCAGGCAGTCTCGCAGTCCGCAGATGTGATGATTCCCGCCGTCCAGCTCGCCAGTAAATGGAAGGGTGAAATCGCCAATGGACTGAGTCAATTGGCTACCGTCGATATGATCAGTCAGCTGGTATTTTTTGCTGCAAGAATCCTCATCAAGGCAAATCTCGCCAAGCTTCTCAGCGTTCGGCACTGGAATCCAGTTGGTTGTATCAGAGTCAGCTGCCGATGACGCGCCAACCGCACAAAGGCCGACCAGAGCCCCCAGTGCCAGGGAGGCGTTTGGCAATTGGTTGACGAGTAGCCTTGAGGTAGTGGATTTATCAGTCAGTTGTCGTGGCTTTTGTGAGGCTTTTCTGGTTTCGCCTTCAGCGTTTTGTGGCGGTTCGGCCAGTGCATTGGCTCCGTGTGCGCCAGGCTCAAGACCGGCAGGGGCAGTGTGCGTGCGCAACTCGCTGGCAAACCGTCCTGCACCCACAAGGTTGGCAAGATAGCCCAGCGCCTGATTGATTTCCGGGGGCAGGTTGGCATAGGCTGCGATCGCCCGTCCTGCCAGCGAGGTGAACTGCAGGCAATGACTGCTCTGGTCATCAAGGCCCGGAAGATCAATGGCAACAGCAGAGCCTGCAGTATTGGACAGTGGCGCACGGGCATTGGGGGGCGCATAAAAGGGATTAACCGACCGGGCCAGCTCTCTTGCTGTGCGAATCACCAACCCTTGCCATTGGCCCTGCGGTTCTGTCGATGGTGTTGTAACGGGTTGCCGGTGGGTGGCGATGCCTGCCGGATTCAGGCCTGGCTGCTGTATCAAAATCAATACCTCATGATTATTTATGGTGATATCAATCCGTTGTCTTATAGATGAAGCGCAGGCAGGTAAACTTCCGGGTAATTTTAAGGATTTATCCCTGATAACACCGCCAGTTGCCCGCAAAGGCAATCCCGGCTTTTCGGACAGCGAACGATGGCAACAGCTTCAGCACAGTCCCTGACAATTGACAATAGCAGCCAGTTGTATGGCAGAAGTAAGAATAGTTTGAATTGAACAGGCTTTTTTTTATGCCTGGATGCTGACTTTCCGGTATTTGAGGCTGCAAGTCATGAAATAACTTCGACATTCCTGCAGACGCTACCCGATAAGCCTACACCGCTTGTGCCTTGCGGGCAGCACGGTTGCCAATACTGAGTAAAATGATGAAGTTATTCCGGAACAAATTCATCTGGCTCTTCAGACGCAGAAGAGTGTGTTTCCTCAGATGATCGCCCATCTGTTGTCTGGCTTTCCCGGGGTACGGTTAATGTCTCTCCCGTTGGTTCAGCGCCCGGTTTTTCCAGCACCGGGGCAGGTATTTTCTGCTTTTTGATCAAGTCATCAAAGCCCGTGGGCAATTCGGCTTCCATGGCGTCCAGTTCATCGAACAGCTCCCGGGCTGAACGCTCCCGGATGACTTCCTGGTCCGCCAGTTCGGGCTGGGCTAACGTGCCGTTTTCTGCGTGTGCTTCGGGAACCGCTGCCGGTACTTCCAAAGCCCTGGCGGCTTCTTCGAGATCGCGGATTTCCGACAGTGGCGGCAGTTCATTCAGATTCAGCAGGTTGAAGTAATCGAGGAATTGTCGGGTGGTGGCAAACATGGCGGGCCTGCCGGGAGCATCCCGGTGGCCGACCACACGGACCCACTCCCGCTCCTGCAGGGTGCGGATGATATTACTGCTGACACTGACGCCACGAATCTCTTCGATTTCCCCCCGGGTAATGGGCTGGCGATAGGCGATCAGGGCCAGGGTTTCCAAAAGGGCACGGGTATAGCGCTGAGGTTTCTCATCCCACAGGCCGCCAATCCAGGGAGCCATGGCCTGACGCACCTGAAAGCGGAACCCGGAAGCCACTTGCTTCAGCTCAAAGGCCCGGTCCTGGCAGGCGTCAGATACCTTGGCCAGGGCTGCACGGATCTCATTGCCATCAGGGCGATGGTCTTCCGGAAAGAGGGCGGCCAGCTGTTCAATGGTCAGTGGCCGACTGCTGGCCATGATGGCGGCTTCCAGAATCAGTGAGAGATCAGGCTTTTCACTCATTGATGTGGTCCATGTTATTCAACCCGGGCCTTCACATGAATCGGTCCAAAGGGCTCACTTTGTACCAGCTCGACCAGGGATTCCTTGATCAGTTCCATAATGGCCATAAAGGTAACCACCACACCCAGCCGGCCTTCGCTGACCCGATAGAGTGCCACAAACGGGGTGAAGCGTTCAGGGGAGAGCATGGCCAGCACCTCGCTCATGCGCTCCCGAACGGACAGTGCTTCTTCTGCCACCTGATGGTGCTCAAACATATCATCCCGACCCATGACTTCGCCCAGGGCTATCAGAATATCCTGAAGATCAACCTCCGGATGTGCCTGAACCCGCTCAAAATCCGGCGCCTGAACGTTTGCAGGCCAAGTGTCCCGGCCCATTCTGGGTAAATCGTCCAGATCTTCGGCCGCTTTCTTGAAACGCTCGTACTCCTGCAGCCGCCGGACCAGCTCAGCCCGGGGGTCGTCTTCCTCCTCTTCAGCCTCTGCAGTTCGTGGCAGCAGCATGCGAGATTTGATTTCCGCCAGCGTCGCGGCCATGACCAGATATTCTGCCGCCAGCTCAAACTGGGCACTTTCCATCAGTTTGACGTATTCCATGTACTGATGGGTGATCTGGGCCACCTGGATATCGAGGATATCCATGTTGTTGCGTTTGATCAGGTAGAGCAGAAGATCCAGTGGGCCTTCAAAGGCTTCAAGGAAGACTTCCAGGGCATCCGGTGGAATGTAAAGATCGTCAGGCAGTTTGGTGAATGGTTGACCCTTGACCAGCGCCAGGGATTTTTCCGCTCTTTCGTGGGGAGCTTCACCTGTCACGGATTCTGCGGCCAATGGAACTGACGTCTGTTCTGGTTGTTCGGCCACGGCTGCCGTCGTGGTCATGGGCAGTTCACCTCGTACTGGGCCGTCAAGTGGTTTGACGGCTTACTTCTGATCATTTCCATCATGCCTGCCAGAGGCGGTGCCTGTCCAGAGGTGAGCTATGGAATAGTCCCTGAATAATTTCCGCGTTTCTTGGAGACCGTTACAAAAAGCATAAAAGCCTTGAACCACAAAGGCACAAAGGAAAAGAAAGGAAACGAAAAGAAAAGAAAAGAAAGGAAACGAAAAGAAAAGCTCTCCTTTGCCGTGAAAAATATTTTGCTTGACCATTTTTCATCCTTGAGGGTGGTGCAAAATATTTTCACGCGCTACGTGCATTTGTAACTTTGTGTCTTTGTGCCTTTGTGGTTCCCCTTCTTTTTATGGGCATTTGTAACTTTGTGCCTTTGTGGTTCCCCCTTCTTTACAGGGCCTTCGCGGGAATGACGGCGGTGGTTTAGCGATAGTCCAGTCCCATGGCATCACGGACTTCCTTCAGGGTGTCCAGGGCTTCATCCCGGGCTTTCTCACACCCTTCGGTAATAATGCTATTGACTACGTCCTGGTTATTTTCCAGCTCCAGGGTTTCCATCCGTATCGGCTCCAGCTCGGCCTGAATGGCTTCTATGACCGGTTTTTTGCAGTCCAGGCAACCGATGCTGGCCCTGGTACAACCACTGTGTACCCAGTCTTGGCGTTGCTGGTCGGAATAGAGTCTGTGGAATTGCCATACCGGGCATTTCAGGGGATCGCCCGGGTCGTTGCGGCGAATGCGGGCCGGGTCCGTAGGCATTTTCCGGATCTTGGCGTCCACGTCGTCAGCACTCTCTCTGAGGCTGATGGTGTTATTGCCGGACTTGGACATTTTCTGTCCATCCAGCCCCGGCGTTCTGGCTTGGGGTGTGAGCAATGCCTGCGGCTCTGGCAGGATCACCTTGCCGGTACCTTCGAGATAACCGAAGAGACGCTCCTGGTCACCCAGGGTAATTTTATTCTGTTCCTTCAGCAGGGCCCTGGCGGTTTCCAAAGCATCTTCATCGCCTTTTTCCAGGTAGGTTTTGCGAAGCTTCCGGTAGATTTCACCCTGCTTTTTGCCCATTTTTCGGATGGCCAGTTCAGCATTCTGTTCAAAGCCGGGTTCACGGCCATAGAGATGGTTAAAACGGCGGGCAATTTGCCGGGTAACCTCCACATGCGCTTCCTGGTCAGCACCCACAGGCACATTGCCTGCCCGATAGGCCAGGATGTCAGCACTTTGCAGGAGTGGATAGCCCAGAAAACCATAGGTAGACAGGTCTTTCTCTCTGAGTTTTTCCTGCTGGTCTTTATAGGTCGGGACCCGTTCCAGCCAGGACAGTGGTGTCATCATGGCAAGTAGCAGGTGAAGCTCGGCATGCTCCGGTACCCTGGACTGAATAAAAATAGTCGATGAGCCAGGGTTCACACCGACGGCCAGCCAGTCAGTCACCATATCCAGCAGGTGTTGCTCAAGGTGCCGGGTATCTTCGTAGTGAGTGGTCAGTGCATGCCAGTCTGCCACAAAGAAAAGGCAATCGTATTCGTGTTGCAGTGCCAGCCAGTTTTTTAACACACCGTGATAATGGCCAAGGTGTAAACGGCCAGTGGGTCGCATACCAGATAAAACACGCGACTGGGGGTCTATAGCGCTCAAGGTGCTCTCCCGAGTTAGTCCTGGGTGGAACAGGTTACGACAGTTTTAATCCAGGGGAAAGGCGGGTGTGCTATACCTGTTGGTTCCGGGTGTTTTTGACAGATATCCGAAAACTTTTCCGTAACGATAATAGCAACAACGTGAGGTTAAAATTTCATGCTCTCGCCACCATGTCCAGCCCCGGCCTCAGGTTATCCCGATGAATCGCACCCGGATGGAGAATGCAGGCAGCCTGAGACAACCGCAACACACAACAACAGAGCCATTTCTGTAATTTCTGATACACCACCGGGGCTGCTGAGTTTACCGCCAGAAGTTACCTTAATGCTGTGTAACAGATTAAGTTTCAGAGACATCATTGCGCTGGGCCAATCCTGCAAAAGCCTGCACACGCTGTTTAAAACTGAAAGAAGTGTTTACAAACGGTGGTTTATTCACCGTTTACCACCAGCGTCTCAGGAAAAATTTCGCATGGCTACACAATCACTGACGCTGCGGGAGGTTGAATCATGGGCAAGGCGATTTTCCGATGAGCAACAACTGATTGAGCATTGTCGTTCAGAACATGGCAAAAGATACTTTCCTGAGTTTTTGTTTTACCACATGATGCACGTGGCAATGAACTGGGGCTGGATTAGTTTAAGAGGAACATCAATCATTGATCTGCCTGCGTCTCATGGTATTTTCAGTGCCAATGGCCGTCACATAATAGTGTGTATCCCGTCGCAAAACATGGCCACTGTTTGTAGCATTAATGATGAAGCTCAGTGGGAGCCGAAAATGATTATCCCGAGTTTCCCGGACAGTCGATTATCGCCAAGGTTCAGTCCGGATAGTTGCCACGTGGTCACCGTTGCGGACGTCAGTCAATCAATAGTCAATTCTGAATATCAATGCAAAATAGAAGTTTATGACTTTGTCGACAACCGGGAATGGGTGAACGCAAAAACCCTGCCTTATTGTCATGACGTGGCGATAGAACCGTCTTTTTTCAACAACTACCTGATTCTGGCCAGTAATGACAGACTGAGAACATTAAATTTTTATGATCTGGCTACGCACCGACGTTGTAAATCTGATCCCATAAGTAGCCGCCACACTCATGTTACGGCGATGGCCTCTAGCCGGCTGCATGGGGTAACCGCTCATCACATGGAAGATCATGGTATTCATCAGCTCAGATTCTTTACTATTGTTGATCACCAATGGCTACCGGAAGGACACCCGCTGAACTGTGAAAATATCATCACCAGGCTGGTGTTCAGTCCTGATAACCGTCATTTACTGGCCGTTTCCAGGCATGTGGCCTATATCTACGGGACAGGTGACGATGGTTGGGAACTGAAAAAAACCATGAGTCACCAAAATGAAGAGTTTGATTATTTTACCCTCCGCCGTGTGACTTTCAGTCCTGATGGGCGTTACGTAGTCACAATGTTTGATGATTGCAGTCAGGTAAAAATTTATGGGAAGGTCGACGGCCAATGGCAAGACATAAAAACAATCAAACATGATGAATCCATAGAAGCGGCCTCTTTTAGTCCGGATAATCGCCATTTCGCTACGGGCAGTCGAGATAGCACTGCCAGAATCTATGTTATTCGGCCCGGCGGCCGCTTCTTGCTGACCAACCATATCCCACACTATAGATTGTATCCTCAACTTGGGGGCTCCGTTGTAAGCGTGGATTTCAGTCCCGATGGTAGCCATTTGCTAACTGCTTGTTATTGGCCTGGCTGCAGGGACAGTTACATCAATATATACGGCATGCGATCGGATAGTTCATGGAGTCAGAAAGGTTCAGAATTTTTCCCGTTTAAAAGAATTATCTCCACAAGGTTCAGCCCGGATGGCTTGGGAGCCCTGGCCATCTTTGACAAACATCCGCCCCTTATGTGTACATTGTATCGTGGCATCATTGCCTGCCGAGAGGATAACTTTCCGGGTGTTTTATGATGTCCGTGGCGATATCAAGGAATTCTGATTGAATACCCTCATCCTCAAGAATCTTGATGGCAATATGCTGTTCAGAATAACCGGACTTTAACAGGTAGTCATAGACCAGTTTGCCGTCGCTGGTGATTTCTGCGTGTAAGTGCATGTTCTGGAATATTCCGGGGTATTCATCAGCCAGCAGTGTAGGTCTGGGGTAGTGGGTTGTACAGATATTAATGGAGTTACGGTTGTTGGACATGATTTTCAGATAGCCATACGTGCCTGCCTCGCCTTCTATCGGATTGGTACTGCTGAAAATTTCATCCATCAGGGTCAGGCTGAACTGATGCTCTGCCATGTTCTCGATATGGTCCATCAATTCAATCGCTCTCACCGATTCGGCCTTGAATGTTGACAGGCCGGCAGCAACCTCTGAGCTGATATCCATGTGCGTATGGATCAGTGAAAACGGGGTTATTTCAATATGGCGAGCTGGTGCAATGCCAAAGGTCTGGGCCAGCAGGACGGCAATGGCAATGCCTTCCATATTGGTTGATTTTCCGGCTGCGTTGGGGCCGGTAATGATGGTGTTCAATGGCAGATGAGCACCTATTTCTATACTGTTTGGCACGGCTACGGCCGGTGATAAATGTGGATTCCAGAATCGGTCAAGTCGCAAGTAGGGTGAAGGATGTTCTGGTATGTATTTGGCGAAGGTAATCGGGTTGTTTTCTCTTTTCTGACCCTGACTGACCAGTTTGGCAATGGTCAACCAGGCATCCACTTCGCCCACTGCCTTGAGGATGTATAACATAGAGCTTTTGTGCTTCTGCATCAGCTCTAATGCCATGTGGTAGCACCCCATATGGGAGGTGTAGTATTGCCAGGCGGAACGCAGCGGGCTTTTTGGTGTCTCTTTTAATAGCGCGAGTATTTCCCGTAGCTCTTTTGAGTAATCCAGCCTTGACAGCTCCGGGTAGGATAAAAACACATCATGAAACAGTGGATGATCCTCCAGAGTCATCCAGAGCTTTCGGGCTTCAAATAACGCCAGACCCGGGCGTCGGCTGCGCTCCATGACGTAGGTGTAATAATTTCTCTCTCTTTTGGCACTTCTTTGAGTCAGGTAAAGTGTCAGGCCATAAAGGGTCAAGCCGCTGATCAGGTGTAATGGGTGTGATGAATTGTAATAAAGGTAGGTAGGCATAAAACCGATACCCAGTAAATTCAGGCTTTCAATAAAACGACGGGAGGCCTCTTTTTCATTGCTGGTTTTCGGGTTCATACCAAACTGGGTGGTAGCATCCAGACTCTGAAAGAGCCTTTTGTAAATAGTATCAGAAGGGTCAAGCAGGGATATGATGCCATCCTCATTGGTGGCGAACTGTTCCAAATGATTTTCCAGACTGGCCATAACCCCGGGATGATCGATCAGGTATTGTATGGCTGACTGTCTTTTTTCCAGTACCTTGATATCGATGGTCGGAGTAATCAACATATTGGCCAGCATGACTTCTCCGGAAACAGTAATAGGGGACCCAAGGCTTTTCAGAATACTGTGATCCGGTGATAGGGTTGATCCATTTAACAGGTCCAGGTCTTTGACGGCATGGTGTGTGAGGATTTTGTTGGCTGAACTGGCCTGGCCGATAGTTTGTTGGGTGAGTGATTTTAATATGATTTTTCTTTTTTCTCCGGGCAGGAGAATAATATCAGGAAGTTCGGCTCCACTTTTTGTTGACTCTGATTTTTCAGTTGACTCTGATTTTTCAGTTGACTCTGATTTGTCACTAGAGTCCGGGTAGGCCTGAGAAAAGTGCTGCTGGGAGATTTGAAAGGTATTTTGTATGCCTAGTTCAGCCTGGGTGTTTAAGGAGTGTATAAGAACTCCAATGATTATAATAAATAATTTTTTCCTGGTTACTATTGTTTTTGTGACTGTTGGTATTTGCATGGTGTTATATGTACTTCAGTTAATTGATTATGACTGTTCACGGTTTGATTCTTGATTTTTGGATATATCGGAGGAATGTCTTTTAATTGAGTTATCAAGCCTAGACTACTTTTGTGAATAGTAGTAACAATAGTTTTCCTGTCAGGGTTGAAGTGAAATATCCTGAATTCAAGTCATAAATAGCTGGCCAACTATTCAAAAGGCTCAGGATTACCTTTGCCGACCCTGAGAATTTCCGGGGTATTTGCCATCAGGCTGACTACTGTGGTCGGTTCCATGCCCCGATATCCGCCATCAATAATCAGGTCCAGGTTTGTCTCCAGAGTCATTCGGATATCGTAAGGGTCCAGCATGGGGAGCTGGTCACCGGGCAATTGGAGAGTTGAACTCATGATGGGGCATCCCAGCTCGTTGAGCAGGGACTGGACAATAGGGCAGCCAGGTACCCGTATGCCAATGGTCTTTTTCTTTGGGTGCATCAACCGCCGTGGCACTTCTCTGGACCCTTTCAGAATAAAGGTATAGGGGCCCGGAGTGTGGTTTTTCAACATGCGATATTGACTATTATTCACTTGGGCATAGGTGGCCAGCTCGGAGAGATCTTTACAGACCAGGGTAAAATTATGCTTTTCATCCAGCCTGCGTATTTTTCGGATTCGCTCAACCGCCTTTTTATCACCAATATGACAACCCAGGGCATAGGCCGAGTCCGTTGGGTAGGCGATCACACCGCCATCACGAATAATATCCACTGCCTGACGAACCAGGCGCAGTTGTGGGCTGTCGGGGTGAATCTGGAAGAACTGGCTCATGGCAACCGTCAGCATCAGGGTTATTCACTCTGCCTGGGAGGCTGTCCGAGAATAGCGCCCGACTGGGCGTCCCCGTAGCGAGGATGG
>NZ_JAHHPO010000293.1 GCF_024606365.1 Endozoicomonas sp. ONNA2 | reverse complement strand
AATTTATCGCAACCGCAGCAGGGCAGTCTATTCTCGGACAGCCTCCCAGGGTACACTGCCTGTTTTCTTTTGATGCAGCAGCTGGTCACGACTGAGAAACGGACTGTCGCCCATCATGGCCGGTGCTTCGCTGGCGGTGAAATGATTCTGGCGCAGGGCGAGCCATTCAGGCGCCCCCTGCTGGATATCGAGAATTTCCATTTAGTGTCCTCTGGGTTGGATGGCTTTCAGTTGTTGTACTTGTTGTGGGGTGGCTGGCGCTTTGGAATTTATTTTGCGGATTATCCGATCTGCACTCTGTTGGCCGGACTCAATGGATGCGCGCCATTCTGGTAGCAGACGCTTGAAGTCTTCATCGGGGTAATGGTTTTGAACCGGTGGCTGGGCCGAGTCCTTCATATCGGGCACATAACCATCGATATCATCATCGGTGCAGGCCACGCCAAGAATCCCGACCAGAGTCTGACGCTTCAGATAAGTCACGGTAGAGCCGATCTGTTGCAGGGCGCTTTTTTTACCGGTGTTATCCATAGGACCAGTGGCCGTGTTACAGATGGTGTGGCCGGATACATGGGTCAGATTGCAGGTGATGGTGATGTTTGGCCCATTCTGCTGTTGCTCAAACCAGTAGCTCAGTCCG
This sequence comes from Endozoicomonas sp. ONNA2, assembly GCF_024606365.1. Classification (GTDB taxonomy): domain Bacteria; phylum Pseudomonadota; class Gammaproteobacteria; order Pseudomonadales; family Endozoicomonadaceae; genus Endozoicomonas. The sequence continues at coordinate 5,577 of NZ_JAHHPO010000293.1, read as the reverse complement.
TAGCGGTGAAGAACCGGCTGAACCGCAGCAACCACATCATCAATGGAGGCGTAGGAGTACTCCATGCGACCGCCATTATTGGTGTTAAAGGCAGCGGTCTTGTTCTTTTTAACCACTGGCATCTCTTGCTGAAAGCGGGAAAAGGCTTCGTTAAACTCTTGTCGTGCAACAATAGTGTGCGATGCAGCTCACACCAGGCACGGAAATCAACGATCACGGCATCTGCCGTTTTCGGATCCTTACGCCATGCAGTGATTTCATCCCTGATGACCCGATAGATCTGGAGCACCGTCATATCCGGCGTGATGTTGCTGGCAATGCGATCTTTCAGGATGCATACCTTGCCGTAGTCGTAGGTGTACTGATTGATGTTCAGCCAGTCGCTAATCCCGGTGATGACCGGTTCTTCCAGGCGGTTTACTTCTTCAGTCTTTATTTGCTTAACCACGGCAATAACCTCGTTTGCTCGCATAGTTGATGACATCCCAGCCAGAAAGGCGGGTATTTTCGTCGTTGCAGTCATGCACCAGCTGCTTCACGGCCAGCCAGCGGTAGCCCTGCATCGGGTGAAATTCTTCCGGGGTGAGAAAGGTCAGGAAGCTGCCGGAAGTTAAAACACCGAAGCCCGCGATGATGATGGGCTTGTGATCTTCGATCTGTTCCTGAATATGAGCTTCAATCCGTTCCAGCTCGGACTCGATGGTATCTTCGAGGGCTTCCCTGTCGTCAGTGGCATTGAGGTGCCGGTTGAGATCGCGGGTAACTGCGTCCATAAAGATTCCTTATTTTTGTAAATTAAATGCTTTTTATATTTATATATCTGCAAAGATAAACTTTGCAAATGACAAGTAATAATATATTTATATTAGCTTTTGAGTGTTGATAGTTTTTATGGATTCAAGGTTTTGGCTGCCGTTATCAGCTGAAATGCCTTGTGTTGTCGAACGGAGCCAGGGATGAATAATGTTGATCAGTGGATTTAGTGTTTACCAGTGACTTTGCAGGTGGCGATAAATAGTCAGAGAAATTCCGAAAATGTCATTGCTTTTGTTAATTCGATGCCCAAAAGCAAAAGGCGGCCCCGGTTCACCCGTCGAGGCAAATGCTACACACCAGCGACCACCAGGCGAGCCGAATATGAGGTTCAATGGGCGGCAAGGCAGAAAAAGGGAAAAATGCTGGCGGGGCCAGTGGGGGGTTTTGGTAGTGGCGGTCTTCCCGATCCCTGCAAGCAGGTCAAAAAAGAAAACCGGACAGGCGCAGGCCGGATTGGTTCGTCCGGCGGTGAAGCCGGACTTTGATAATGTGGCCAAACTCTACTGTGATGCCCTGAACGGGATTCTGTGGGAAGATGACAAGCAAATTGTCGATGGCCGCTGCATCAAGGTGTATGGACAGCAGCCCGGTGTGCTGGTGATTGGCTGGCCGCTATAACAGGAAGCTGACACCGACGGCTGTGCCCTTGTAGATATCCTTGATATCTCCTACGTAGTTAAGATCGAAATTGCCGTACAGCCGATTGATGAATCGCAGACTGTGTTGTGACTTGCTGATCGGTTGCCACTGGCGGAGTGAAAGTTCACCGTCGTGTTCTATCAGCAGGATTTTCCCGGGCTCCGGGGGAATCACAGTATCCACCTGAACTTTGGCACCTTTGGGAATGCTGATCGCCGTATCGGATGGGGTCTGGTTGACCATGGTGTCGTTTTCCATCCGTAACATAAAGCTCTTGTGGTCCGATTCAATAATGCAGATGGCTGACTCCAGGAATACCTGCTGTCGTCTGTCATCGAGTTCATCAAAAAAGGCGCTTGCCTCATTCAGGCTGATGTAGGGTAGGGTTTTCGGATCTGGCAGCTCTTCGCCGGTCTCCAACCAGTCAATGGAAACGCCAAGAAATTCAGCGATGGCGATTTTGTTATTCAGCTTCGGATTCCGGGCACCACTCATCCACAAACTGAATGTCCCTTCCGTACAACCCACGGCGCGGGCGATATCGACATTTTTCAGATTTTGTTCTTTCGCTTTGCTTTTGACCCGATCTGTCCAGTTCGTCACGTTCTTTTCCAATCGCTGTTATTCCATTATCCATAAGCAAAATAGTACACAGCTGGAAGCCATTAATTAAGGGCGAGTGTTCGCTTTAGATGAGGTTGGCTATTTACAAGTAATCTAAAAGCAACGTATTATCTCAATTTTCTTTGCAAAGGCAAGGTATTTTCCAAAAGAAACGCCAGGGGCGGGAGGTGTTCAATGAGAAGGTTCGGGAAAATCGAGAACTTGTTTTGGGACACCGTGCGCCATGAGAAAATCAGTGACGAGGGCAAATTACTGGGTGCTTATCTGCTGACCTGTCAGTACGGAGAAACGATCAGTGTGAAGCAGCATATCCTTCAGGAATTGAACTGGGATATAAAAACCCTGTCGTATGCACTTCAGGAGCTTGACGAAAGAGGGTTTGTCACATGCCCGGACATACCTTCGGACCTTACTATGAGCCAGTTTGTCACTGATCGCCTGACAACAGGAGGTCCGTGATGAGGGGGTTTGGCAAAGTCTCTGCCCGGTTCTGGGTCGATAGTGAAATGGAAACCTTTTCAGACAATGGCAAGTTGTTGGCGCTGTATCTGCTGACGACCCATCATGGCAATCTTCTGGGCATTTTCAGAATGCCTATGGGGTATATCGCCACAGATCTAAAGTGGGATATGGATAAAAAGATTCAGACGTTTGACGAGCTGGAAACCAAACATTTCGCCAAACGTTCGTCAAACGGTGACCTGATCGTCATCAATAACTACACGAAACACAACCGAACGGAAAACAATCGTCAACTTGACGCCCGTTTACGATTAGTTTTGACGCTTCCGGAAAACCTTGACGATCTGTTGCCGGAGGCGGCAAACGTCATTGACCAATTATTCAAAAAGCCAGAGCTGGTGAGGGCTCCAGCGAAACCGATCTGTTGCTCGAACAGATCCATACCCGATACATGCAACGTGAGGAAAAAGTTCGCCCAGAGAAAAGAGAAGAGAGAAGTATTTATAAGACATATGTCCGATCTGACGATCAGACGCCCAAACCGAACGATTCGTCAGCTGAATCCTCATCCGCTTCGACGTTGAAAACGAAACCCTACGATTCGTATCCGGAGGATTTCATCGAATGGTGGAATCAGTACCCGAAACGGGAGGGTGACAATGGGCACAAAAAACAGACCTTCGGTAAATACAAAAAACGGCTGGCTGATGGGCATAGCCCTGAGTCCTTGCTGGCCAACATCCTGAACTACGGCCGTTACTGCGACGAAACCGGAGCAACGGGTACCCAGTACGTAAAGACCACGGTCGTTTATCTGAACAACCCAGACAACCTGACCAACCAGTGGACGGTGAACTATGAAGCCCGGCAGCGAAATTCTGGAAAACTCAGCCTGGTTGAACAGGTCGAACAGGCCAACGCCCATATCCTCCAACCGGAAAGAACAGGAGCCTTCAGCGGGATGGAAGCCTTCAGCGGGATGGAAGCCTTCAGCGGAGGGAATATCTACGACGTTGAGCCGGAAAGATCTGGTGACTCTGTTTTCGACCATGACGGCCCTGTTCGGCCAGAAGTGGACCAGTGCCTACGGTCTGGCTGATCGCAACGGCGAGTGGCAGAGAACGCTGAACGGGTTACACCCTGCCCAGCTGGAAATAGGTCTCAACCGTGTACGACTGGCCGGTGGCGAATGGCCTCCGACAGCGCCGGAGTTTCGCAAGCTCTGCCTGCCACTGCCGGAAGAATTGGGTTTGCCAGCGCTGGCGAAAGCCTGGCAGGAAGCCAATGAGTATTCCGGACAACCGAGTCACCACGGCTGGAGCCACCGGGCGGTTTATCTCGCCGGGCGTGAGGCGGGTTGGCATGAGCTGAGAACCGCAGGGAATGCAGAGGAGTGCCGGAACGTGAAGCGCAAGTTTGGAGCGGCCTATCAAGAACTGGTTAACCGTGAATGCCAGGGGCTTCCGTTGGAAGATCAGCTTGCCATCGAACACCAGTTTGATCCGGCCATCCACTCGAATCAGCTGGTCCGGGAAAGCATGGCTGAACAGGGCATTGACCCGCTGGATGGGCAGGCCGCTCGGCAGAGACTGATGGGCATGTTCCCATGAACAGGCTCAGGGATGGTGTTTGCTGGCGGTGGTCTGGGTTGTGCTGGTGATGGTGCTCTGCTGGCACTTTGTGGAGGCGATCTGATGGCGGAGCTGGCGTTGCAGAAGATCTCGTCTCAGATGCTGGTGCCGGTATCGGACGATGACCAGCTATTTGTGCAGCAGCTAAAGACCGGGCAGGTGATTCAGGCAGAGTTTCGCAAGACTCGAAACCTGCATTTTCACCGCAAGTTTTTTGCTCTTATGAAGCTGGGTTTTGATCACTTTGAGCCACAGCCGTGTCGGATGTCGGGCACTGACCAGTGGTTTACGCCGGAGAAGAACTTCGATGAGTTTCGCCGTGTCATCGATCGAAGTACACACAAGGACAAGCCTTGAATCAGGAGAATACCATGTACTTTGCCCTGGAACCGGCGTTGATGCGGATCTTCGGAACACCTGAGTTGATGATAAAAACTGCCAGCTGGCAGCAGGATATCAACGCTGGCTATCGCAAGACAGCGGTTGCACCAGAGTATCGCAGTACCCGGGATGAACGACTGGGTGATGATGGTATTCGTAAGGGAGATCTGCGGGAAAGAATGCAGCCGGAACTCTTTGCCATTTTGACGATTCGGTATGACGATAATCAGGCAAATCGCTCCGATGCATGGTTGCGGGTAAATCACATTTTCAGGGCTGATGAACAGGTCCCTAAGGCTATTCGGAAGAACCCGGTTTTAGTGCGTCTTTACCTGATGGCAGCGTTGCAGCTCCCAGAGCTTAAGAATAAGCGAGGTAAAATTACAATAACCGGCAAAAGTCGAACCACATTGTTTCGTTGGGATAAAGCGTGTGCGACTGTAGCCGATGAATGGAGTCGAAAGGCTGAAGACCAGGCTTGTGAGTTATTGGAAAGCGCCGATGTTATTGCTTATGACAATATTCAATCGACTTAATTGTAAAATCATGGAATGAATGATGAGTAAACATGAAACATGGAGAACTCGTAAATATTGGAACTCAGTCGGTGGATATTTGATTGAAGAATTTCAGGCAATAAAAGAAGACAAAAGCAGAAATATTTCCAGGAAAAGCATCGATGGAATCATTGTTTTAGGGGAGCAAAAACATCGTCAGTCTGGAGGACAATACAATATTGAAGGTAAAGATATTATTGTTGTTCAAACCAAGGGTGGAGGATTGGGTATGTACCTTATGGGGCAAGCATATTTCTCTGTAAAGATCATGGAACGTTTTAATCCGAGATCCATTAAGTCAGTAGCAATTTGTGGCAGATCTGATCATGAAATGGAAGTTTTATGCAGAGAGCATGATATTGAAGTGGTGGTGATTCCTGAATCTGAAAATCCTGACAAGTAGTTTTAAATAATAACCTGAATCCGTAAGGTTTTGATTGCACCGGAAGAATTTTACCAATTTAATA
>NZ_JAHHPO010000292.1 GCF_024606365.1 Endozoicomonas sp. ONNA2 | reverse complement strand
AATATAAAAAATATCCCCTATCTGATCAGTGGGCTGACCCGTCTGGTTCAGAGTACTCAGAAAATACAACAAATACTGGGTGCGCCCTTAATCAAGGGCGGAAAGCTCTTGCGTCTGGCCCCGCTGCAATTGCTGGCATTTGTGCCGGATATTATCTCAGAAGCTAACGTTCTGGAACTTAACAACAATTTGCAAAATTCCAGCACTGGCAGGCGGCAGCTGAAAGATGGCAAGGTTTTTCATCAGTGGCTGGTGACTCTTGAGCAGGCATTGAACAGCGACATTATGAACAAGGCCATGGTATTGCCAATGCTGAAAAAGCTTACCCAAAGTCTGACTTATGAAAAACTGGGTTTGCTGCACGCAATCTTCAAAATAAGAGCCAACAAAAATGACAGTTTTAACGATTTTCTAAACAATATGAGCTTCAGCTGTCTGAAGGAAGGATTCCCATTGTTGATCGCTGAACAAGGGGCTGCCGCTTTAGAGAGAGAAAACAGGGAGGACTCGCAATGGCTATTGAAACAACGACATTACCATATTCTGCCTGTGTACCTGTTATCAATGACAAAATATGGCAAGGAACTGGGAAATACCGAAATTACAGACCTTATCCATGAGTTTATCCAGACCAGTGCTAACAATACGTTTATTGAGACCAGGCAGTCACCGCTGAATAATCCACACTTGCAGGCCGTTTACCGGGAATACCACCAATTCAAAGCCGGTTGGGGGGCGAACTTCAGTGGCTTCAGCGAGGCAACCAGAAACAGGCTGTTGTCTTTGGGGGAAACCCTGGCGCTGACAGAAGACCCCTGGGATCTTTTTATCAGCGGGCTTGAAGTAAAGACCTGTCAATCACCAGAAGCCAAACCGATGGATAGCATCGGGCTGATGAGCTATGTGATGGACGGGCGCAATGCCATGATTGTCAAAAAGAACCAAAAAGGAACTATCCTCAGCAGGAGTATCATTCGCATGGTGCTGGATGAGGATGATCACCCTGCGTTATATCTTGAGAAGAGCTACCCCGATAAGAGTAATTTATTGTTCATTCATGCCGCACGGGAAATTGCGGCCGCGATGAAACTGCCTCTTTACCACCGCGCGGATGTTGCAAAAGGGAAAAAAGTGAAACTTCTGGAAGGAAGAGCGCCTTTCGACTATTTCGACTCGTTCATGGAATTAAAGGCGAGACAGGAGGTTACGTTTACCCACGTACAACGTGATGTAAAGTCACCATAAAGGATACTTTAAACACCTATTCGTGCCGGGAAGGTAAAATGGATCTTCATCTGTTAAATGGCCTGACACCCGAGCAGCTGCGTGCATTGATCACGGAGTCACCCGTTGGCTTTTCAGCAGAAGATGGTTCCATTCAATACCTTGGCAGGCAGATACAATTGCTCGATGGCATGATCACACTATCAGGGCAAACCTTCAATACCACTGCCAGTAAACAGCTGTTTGAACGAATGGTTAGTCTTCAACCTGATTTTCAGCAACAACTGCCCGGTTCAACATCTGAAGCTATCGAGATGACCGCCAGGAATCTGGTGGATAAATTTCAATATGAGGCAATAGAAAAGTCACCAACCAAAGAGGTGCTCTGTGCTGTTTTTATTGAGTTCATGAAATTTAATATTATTAATCCGATAAATACGGCCATAAAGTTATCCGAAACACATTCTTTAACCGGGGCTGAAAAACTGCGGATTCTGCTGGCTGCTGAAGACCAGCGTGAAAGTCCGCTGCCAATGGAATGTTGGAGCATTGCGGGAATTCCTTTATCGATCCGATTAGAGGAGGCAAAGAACCGGTTTCAACGTTTTCCTGCTACGCCTTCTCTGGCACAGGAGGCAAATGAAATTAACGAATATTTGACAGCATTAAATCCTGATACACAAATCAAGGAGGGACTTCTGGAGATCAGGCAAACCCTTGTATCGGAAAACAACGAACTTTCCAGGCAACTGTTGGGTGAAGTTGACAATATTGAAAAAATATTTATTGCCAGAGTTATAAAGCGTGGCTATTTTACAGTACGTGATGATATAGATTTCAAAATCCATTCAAGAAGGTTGCTCCACTTGTATGCAGCCTGTTCCGGGTTTTCACCGGACGCTGATATTGCTGAGTTAGCGTCGTACATTAGAGCTGTTCTGTATACCAGCGATTATAACATTTGGCATATTACCCAAGAGCTGGTCTATTTGTCGAAACAACCGGGTTCAATGAATTATTGCCGTTATATTAACGCCGTGGCAAATACATTGAAAGCACCTGCATATTTTGTCTCGCAGTTTGAAGAGTGCAAACAACTCAGTGATATCAACGGGTTTGCCTTACTTGAAAGCAAGCCGCTGGCCACTTATCTAATGGAACTCCGGGCAAACATTGGTAACATGACCCCGGAATATTCACAGGTATTACTCCCTGCAGTTAATCACCTGGAGAGCAAAGTTGCTGGTGTATCACTCCCTGAAGGCAAGCCCGAGATCAAGGCAAAAGTACATCGACTGTTGCTGGTCATTGCGGCTTGCAAGTCATCCGAACAAATAATGGATACGTCAGTGTTGGCTCATTTTGTCAGTGTCATCATGGAACATGGCAATATAAAAAATATCCCCTATCTGATCAGTGGGCTGACCCGTC
>NZ_JAHHPO010000291.1 GCF_024606365.1 Endozoicomonas sp. ONNA2 | reverse complement strand
AGAGCGGCAAAGGACAAGCGAGAGCGGGAGCACGTTTATGAAATATCCGGGTTAATTGTTTGAATACCGTATCAGAGCCTGCCTTTTTTTCAGCGATAGTTTAAACTATCACCCCTGAATTTAATAATGACTTCTAATGAGAGCGACTAAGGATAAAACATGAGCGTAACCCTGGGCCAACCCGTTCCTGACTTTACCGCCCAAGCGACCAGTGACACGACGGTCAAACTCTCTGAACTCGAAGGCCGTAAAGTCGTCCTGTTTTTTTACCCAAAAGACAATACCCCCGGCTGCACTAGTGAGGGGCAGTCATTCAGAGACCATTACAAACAATTTCAAGAGTCAGACACGCTGGTCTTTGGTGTATCCAAAGACGGCATCAAGGCTCATGAAAACTTCCGGGCCAAACACGAGTTTCCTTTTGAGCTGATCTCAGACAAAGATGAAACGCTCTGCAAACTGTTTGACGTCATCAAGTTAAAGCAGATGTATGGCAAGGAGTATATGGGAATCGAACGGAGCACCTTCCTGATCGACAGCCATGGCGTACTGCAACACGAGTGGCGCAAGGTTCGCATTAAGGGCCATGTTGAAGATGTCCTGCAGGCAGCACAAATGGTAGACACCCGGCAAGAGACCAATAACACCAACGATGAGGAGTAATATCTTCCCATGCCCGGGAATAAGACCGGGACTTGTCAAGTAGCATCCAGCAAAATGTCTTTTTCGGCAAGCGGGTGGCGGGAAGCGCTTATAAACGACAGTTCCCGCCCCTGGCTCAACTTGACTCCACATCCGCCACTGCAGGCCAGGCATTCATGACTGCCTTAAACAAGGTGGCCAGGGGAATGGCAAAGAAGATCCCCCAGAACCCCCACAAACCACCAAACACCAGAACGGCAATAATGATAGCAACAGGATGCAGGTTCACCGCTTCCGAGAAAAGCAATGGCACCAGAACATTACCATCCAACGCCTGAATAATCCCATACCCCACCATCAAAATAACAAACTGATCACCCATCCCCCATTGAAAAAAACCAATAACGGCAACGGGAATCGTCACTACCGTCGCCCCGATATAGGGCACAACAACCGAGAAACCGACCATCACGGCCAGAAGTGCAGAATAGCTTAACCCTGACAGGGCAAACAGCACATAACTGACCCCTCCGACAATGACAATTTCTATCGCCTTCCCCCTGATATAGTTGGCTATCTGGTCATTCATCTCGTCAGCAACCTGGTCAATCAGCCTGCGACGGCGAGGCAGAATACTAACCATCCAACCCAGCAAAACCTCTTTATCCTTGAGAAAAAAGAAAACCAGGATAGGCACCAGTATCAGGTAGACCAGGAGCGCAACGACACCCGGGAGCCTGGACAGGGAAAACGACAATGCCCACTGGCCAAAGTCTGCCAGATGCTTATTAATCGTTGTGACCAGTAAGCTAACCTGGTGCTCAGAAACAAAACCCGGGTATAGCTCGGGCAAACTGACCAGCAGCGCCTGTCCCTCGCGAACCATCCCTGGCATGGCATTTAACAGATGAGTCACCTGTTCCCACACCAGTGGAACCACCACAAAAATCACCAGCAACAACGCAGCAACAAATCCGGTAAAAACCAGGTTAACGGCAAACAGATGGGGCATCCGTCGTCGCTCAAGCCAGCTCACCAGCCCGTGCATCAGAAAGGCAAAAATCAAGGCAGCCAATGCCGGTGCCAACATTTTCCCCATGGTCAGGACAACAACAAAGCCAACCAGCAATATGATCAGAAGAACGATCGCCTCCTGATCCGAAAGATAGTTATGCAACCACTCCTTAATGACAGTCAGCATCAAATGCTCCGTTTGTTATTCAATGACTCAAGATTCATTATTAAACTCAAGTCCCTTAAAGCTAAGGCCTATTTATGCTGCAATGTATGGATATAAACCCCGTGTTCTTCTTCACTGGCCAGCAGAATATGTCCGCTGATTTTAGCAAAGCTGGCAAAATCCCTGACCGAGCCCGGATCTGTCGCAAACACTCTGATCACCTGACCTGAGTGCATTCGACTGAGTGCCTGTTTGGCTTTCAGCAGTGGCAGTGGACAGTTCATACCTTTAAGATCAAGCTCCTGATCAACATCCATCGTAACGACTCATTCTTTACCGGCTGCAACAGTAAAAACGCCCAACATTTATCTCAACTGTCTCAACTATATCAACATCAACTATATCAACATCAACTATATCAACATCAACTATATCAACGACAGAATCAGGATATCTGTTAGCTCAAGCGTCAAAACTGTTTAAGCACATTAGCAGGCAATTGGTTAAAAGAGGTAATATCACGGCTATGGGCAACCACTATTATGACTACACTGTTTTATGTTGCTCCATCATAAACAGATTCGTGATAAACAGATTCATGATAAAGTGTACTGTAGAAAACACGAGTATGGATATTCTATGAAACGAGCGGGCTTTTTGTCAGTATTTATGTTAGCCACAGCACTGACCTCTGTACTGTCGACCTACTCCAACGTCACAATGGGCAGCGATCTCAACCTGCCAAGCCTGGGCGATAGCGCTTCGGGCATTATTTCCCAACAGGAAGAGCATGAACTCGGACGGTCATGGTTAAAAACCCTGCGCAATCAGACTCCCATGGTTTCTGATCCACAGCTCAAAGACTACCTGGAAAACCTTATTTTCCGATTGGCCGCTGCCAGTCAACTACAGGATCACCGACTCGTCCCTCTGGTTATTGATAGCCCGGCCCTGAATGCTTTTGCCGCCCCGGGAGGCATCGTTGGCGTCAATACCGGCCTGTTTCTCAATGCCGAAACGGAAGCGCAGTTTGCCGCCGTTCTGGCGCATGAACTGGCACACTTGAGCCAGCGCCACTACGCCCGCAATGTTGAAGAGGCACGAAACAAAAGCATACCCAATGCCGCCGCCCTTCTTGGATCCATACTGATCATGGCCACCGCTGGCACAGACGCCGGTGCCGCAGCACTGACTTCTACCGTGGCAGGCATGCAAAGCGCACGGCTTCGTTTCAGTCGCCAGTTTGAACGGGAAGCGGATAACATCGGCATCACCACCCTTGCCAAGGCCGGCTTTGAACCTCAGGCCATGCCTGAAATCTTTGAACAAATGAACAAGGCCAGCCGTTATGGCAGCCGTCCTCCGGAATTCCTCCTGACACACCCTGTGACGGAAAACCGTATCGCAGATTCCCGCGCCCGGGCTGATCAGATGCCAGACCAGCAGCTAAAAACGACGAAAGGTTCGCAAAACTACCAATTCATGAGAATGCGTGCCGCCGTCCTGAACAGCAACAATCATCATGAAATGGCCAGACAGCTGAACAAGGAATTAGCATCAGGATTAACGACCGCATCAGCAGCCAGCCTGGCTCCCCTACGATACGGCTTGGTGCTGGCCAGTATGAAAACCCGTAACTATACGACAGCCGGGCAGCAGATGAATCTTCTGCTGCAACAATACCCTGATCAGCCTTATCTGATTATGACCCAGTCCCTGGTGCAGGCCGCGTCCGGAAAAGCCAGTCAGGGTCTTGAACGCATCGACCAGGCACTGAGTACCAACCCGGAAAGCTACCCGCTTCTGGCAACTCGCGCAGAAATCCTGCTGCAACAACGGGATTATGCCAGTGCACGCCATGAGCTGCAGAAACTCAGCCGCCTTCGTCCGGACGATCCGGACATTTGGTTTGAACTGGCGGAAGCCCAGGGGATGGCAGAGGATATTGTTGGCCTTCATCAGTCAAGAGCTGAGTACTTCTTCCTGAATGGCAATCTGGATGATGCTATCAAACACCTGCAGTATGCATTAAAGATGTCAGGAGATAACTTCTCGCTCAAATCAAAACTTCAGCAAAAGCTGGCGGATATGAAAAAATATCGCCAGAAGTTGAGAAATACATGACACACCGAGGTCTATTCAGCGCAGTAATCAATGACCTCTGGCGTATAGAACAGAATCGGTTCGGGAAAGAATATGATCGTTCGTTGTGTATCCAAATCTACTCCGGAGATCTACAACTTATCACACTGGCATGGCAATTTTCGTGTTTGTCCGGCCAGTTGCAACTTGGAGCAGGGCCAGACAGAAACCAGCATCTCTTAATAAGCCAGCGTCCCATGGCAACCAACCTGGACATTATCTTTGCGTCAAATGTCGTTGACTTACCTGTAACAGTCGGGGTTACACCGTCATCCCTTTTAACCCCGGCAAGCGTCTTTATCTGGTTAATGAGCAGGGCTATCCCAATTTATCAAACAACGTCAGGAGGCTATTCATTCCCGGACAGCAACCTCGGGAAGCAAGAGAATTAATATTAATTTAACCGCTTGCTGTAAAGTCCAACATACGTTGCAAGGGCTTTAGTGCCTTGTACCGCAACTCATCACCGACCTCAATGACATTCAGAGTACCGGGAGTTTCCAGGCATGCCAGCAGAGCATCGAGGGTATTCATTGCCATCCATGGGCAATGGGCACAACTGCGACAAGTGGCGCCGTTGCCTGCGGTAGGAGCCTCTATAAAACGTTTTTCAGGTGAAGCCTGCTGCATTTTATAGAAAATACCACGGTCCGTAGCGACAATGAATGTGCTGTTCGTCATGTCCTGAGAAGCTTTCAATAGCTGGCTGGTCGATCCCACCACATCAGCAACCTCAACCACTGGGTCAGGGGACTCCGGGTGGACCAGTACGGCAGCACCAGGATAAACACGTTTCAGATCTTCAATACCTTTCGCCTTGAATTCTTCATGAACAATACAGCTGCTGTTCCAGAGCAGCATATCAGCGCCGGTATTTTTTTGAATGTAGCTACCGAGATATTTATCCGGCCCCCAGATAATAGTTTTGCCTTTGGCATCAAGGTCTTCGACAATATCAAGTGCACAGCTGGAGGTTACTACCCAGTCTGCCCGTGCTTTTACGGCAGCTGACGTATTGGCATAGACAACAACTTCCCGGTCAGGATGCAGATCACAAAAAGCAGAAAACTCGTCTGCAGGGCAGCCCAAGTCAAGTGAACACTCCGCCTCAAGGGTCGGCATCAGTACCCGCTTTTCAGGGCTGAGGATTTTAGCGGTTTCGCCCATGAAGCGCACACCAGCCACGATCAATGTTTTGGCATCGTGCCGGGCACCAAAACGAGCCATTTCCAATGAGTCGGCGATAAAGCCACCGGTCTCATCAGTCAGCTCCTGAACGGCAGGATCTGTGTAATAGTGAGCAACCAGAACTGCCCCCTTCTCTTTCAGTAGCTGTTTAATTCTGCTTTTTTTGGCCTCCTTTGCAACTGGATCCACCAGCAATGGAGCCTTCTGCAAATGGCCCTGAACGAGCTGTCTGTCTATCACTGCATTCATAAAGCTTGCATCCGGCAAAGCGCCTTGACTTTAGGATGAACTGTTTCATCTAAAAAAAATGTGAAGTGAAGTCTAACACAGGATCAGCACTATTGTTGACATAATACCGCCACTAAACCGCCAAGCGATTATAATGGGGGGTTCCTTCTGCAATACGCTAATGCCCGAACTCAGTTTTCTCCTGACCAGTAGCAAGGAAAACCTTGTTCGACAAACTGTTCTACTTTTCAGATTGCTTTGAATTATTCAGAAGTACGAACAGAGAGCGGAGGTATGTTAAGTCTTATTTCCTACCTCTGTCTTGGTAGCGTAATCGCTTTAAGAACCCAACACAGGAAGAGTTTAGTGCTTCAGGTTTTTTTGACCTTAAAAAAACAAGAATTTACCATTTATTTACAGGGTAGTATTTTACCAGCAGGAGTGCCGGACCACCGAGAAGACCGGTCGCTATCCATGTCCACCCAAGCTCTACGAGCTATGGATGAAATATTCCGAGAGTTGATAAAGATAAGGTTTCACAGGAAATGGTGGGTCGTGTAGGATTCGAACCTACGACCAATTGGTTAAAAGCCAACTG
>NZ_JAHHPO010000290.1 GCF_024606365.1 Endozoicomonas sp. ONNA2 | reverse complement strand
ACGACCGGCTTCCGAAGGTTTCAACGTCTTCTGAAGTTACGGATTCAGGTTAAAAGAAAATGTTTAGAGATTGCCGATCCCCGATCCAGGGAACAACCATCAATAAGCTCCATGACCAGAGCCTCAGAACTGGAAAATTCTTCAGCAACCTCGGGCACCTTGAACGTAACCGGTATCTGTTGAATATAATCAGCGAGACTTGATTCCTCCGGAACCGGAATAAAATAACGGTTGGTACGTGACAGCTCAGCCAACACACGCCCTTGTGTTTTGGTATGTTCAAGCTCTGTTAATAAATTTCCCTCTTGCACGAAAGATGACAAGGCGCTGTCATAACCTTTAACATGACTGGATGCCAAAGATCCTCCCCATCGCAGGGCTGGCAAATAACATTTTCTGTACAGCCAGGCATCATAACAGATATTGCGTACCGACTCCTCCGATACTGATTTAACGGCATAGCTACGCCCGTTAATGTCGCAATGATCGATTTGACAAACAGTCCCCCGCCCCAGATTTTTGGCATATTTTATCGGTACTTCCAGCCTTATTCTTTTGGCTGGCGGGCCATCATCGACAAAGCCAGGCTCTGAAGAAATGACTGATACAGTCTCTGGTGCCTGCCGCACATTACCCTGCAAAACGCTCTCTACTTTACCAGGAGCAATCTCGCTTGCCGGGAAACGGCTGTTACTGTCACTTTTGAAATCGGGATTTGGACAAATAGCTTGAAATTGCATCCATTTACCGCCAACTAATCCCCCAAGCTTCATAAATTGACGAGCTGGATCATCATGAGGACTGGCCCTATAGAATGACAGTGATCTGTACGTTATCCTGGCCGCCCGACGAACCACCCCCCAGGTGTTACTCAACCAGGAAGAAGCGTTTTGTCCCAACACCTTGCGTCTGGATAGTGGTGTCTTTTCAGCAAGTGAGGCCGTACCCTCACCTTCCTGGTGTACTGCTAAATTTACCGCATTATTATCAGCTACCCGGATTGTGACTGATCTGGACGACCGGGATGTGGCAGGTAGAGGAGGGCATGGTTCGCAACCGCCAGAATCCTCGCGGTTGTTATTTACAAAATCAGATTCGACAGGAAAGTACCCGGATCCACCAGCAATTGAGTGAGATAACATGAAGATCGTTCTCCTGAACGTTTGGGTTCTTTCATTGGACTTTTTTTCATTGGACTTTTTTTATGAACAAAAGTTCATATTTCCATGGCTCACGTCCCTGCTGTCAGCCAGAGCCCCCCAAAAATTCAAACCGGAAGCACACCCATTGATAAAGTCATGCCCCGGGAGGCTGTCCGAGAATAGCGCCCGACTGGGCGTCCCCGTAGCGAGGATTG
>NZ_JAHHPO010000289.1 GCF_024606365.1 Endozoicomonas sp. ONNA2 | reverse complement strand
GTAGTGCTGGATAACCAGAAGCTGGGCATGGTTCGCCAGTGGCAGGAACTGTTTTATGAAGGTCGTTACAGCGAAACCGACCTTTCTGATAACCCCGACTTTATCTCGCTGGCCAGGGCCTTTGGTATTGGCGGCAGAACTGTGACCCATCGCGATGAGGTAGCGCCTGCACTGGATGAGATGTTGAGTGTCAATGGCCCATGGTTGCTTCATGTGTGCATCGATGCCGCGGAAAACGTCTGGCCCCTGGTGCCACCGGGAGCCGCTAACCATGAAATGTTGGAGCAACACCCATGAGTATCCGGCTACATATACAATGCCATCAACAGCCCGATGTCGTAGAGCGGATACTCAGGGTTATCCGACACCGGGGCTTTACCCTGCAGGCCATGAGCATGACGCCATCCAACTGCGGTGGCAAAATTGAGCTATGCATGACCGTTTCCAGCTCCCGCCCGGCGCATCTTCTGGTGACGCAGGTTGAGAAGCTCCATGATGTGGTTGTTGTTGAGACAAGATTGAACAGGGATGACGTCAGTCAAAGGTTGAAAAACTCAAATGTTGTCCAGGGCTGACTTGGGCGATCTGACAAATAATCAGTTTCCCAGGCCCACTGCTGGTGGGCACTGACAAATGCTCTGGCATCAAACGGGCGTCCGTTGGCCCGGCCAAAACGGGCAATAATGGTTAATTTTCTGATATGTTCGCTGTTGGCGATTTTACCATCCACAGAACCTGCAGGCTGGAAGGGGACATTCCATACCGCACGGGGATCAGAAACAAAAGGCTGAGGATCTTTATCATACTCAGCACAGATGTTTCTTGATGAAGCATCGTGCCGATTCAGGTACACATCGTAGTCGTCAGCAAGCATCCGCTGTCCGGTTTCAACCGTTATTTTGCCATCGTAAGCATGCATCAATTGAATCCAGCGCAAACGACGGGCTCCTTCTTGCTGGCGAATATCATTGTAATCAGTATCTGAGCCTTCTATGTAACGCAGTCGGGGATCTACAGAGACATTATCACCGGTAAAATAACCGGATTGTTTTTCATTGAAGTATTGATAGACCCGCCCCTGACCAAATTTGGCAATACGGTTATTATGAACATCGCCTATTAACCAGGTATTAGCATAACCTCCATTATTACCAGATTGCATAATTCTGACCCATTCATCAATAGTGTTGCCATACTGGCTTGCTTGGCGCACACGGATAAACTCGGGTATCCCGCCAGCCTGCCAATCGGTCACATTGGCTAATGTCGTTTCGACAATCGCCAAACCTGCACCCGTTATCCAAAAATCTGTTCCGAATTCAATCATCCCCGGTGTTGTTTGAAAAGCGAGTTTA
>NZ_JAHHPO010000288.1 GCF_024606365.1 Endozoicomonas sp. ONNA2 | reverse complement strand
ATGAAATCATATATTTCTGACTCCTTGTGCCGACACTCTCGGCAACTGCTCCTGCATCCATGCAGTCATGCTTCGTTCAACTCCGGTAACATAGCTACGGCCAGTCTCCCTCCGTTGTGCCTCACATAGTACCAGCCCAAGTAGCCAGAAATATTCAATTCCATATGGCTACCTACTGAGCGTTATTAACTGAGTTATGAGCTTGATAATACTCCACCCACAGCACGGAGAGCTTGGGTGGAGATGGGGCGGGCCACGCAGTCAGGGCGGCCATCCGCTTAGTGGTGGGAGGATGTCAATAACCATTCTATCAGGAAAAAATCAGCGGTATGAGCCGACAGCGTTTCGCTGGCAATAAAACCCAGGAATAGGGCGCCGCAGATAATTAACAGAGGCTCAAGCAGGGCCATAACACCGATGCAGGCCTGGCTCATTCCCAGCGTCTGATAAACCTGTATTTCCTGTCTTCGTTCCTGAAGGTTTCGGGTCAAAGCATAATAAAGGGTCAGCAGGCACAACCCGAGCGTAACAAAAGAAATGAAAATCAGACTGACCGCTGCCCTGTCAAGATAGCCATAAAGTTGCTCCAGCTCTCTGGCTGGCATCGCAGCGGTTATCTTCAGGCCTTGTTCAGTGGCCGATTGATTCAGGCTTTTTTCCAATGCCAGAAGGGCCATACGATCCCTTAACTTGATATCGATAAAAGAAATATCATCAGGGCTTGACCAGCTGGGCGTATGGCCTTCGGCCCAAGATTTTCTTGCGGTTATCAAACCGTCAAGCGGAACATAAATACTGTCATCCTGGTGGTTATTCTGGCGTGGCAAAATACCGGCGATGGTAAATATATCTTTGTACTCTTGTTCAGATCCTGGTTCATTCCCATCTCCAATCGTCAACTGGTCGTTGATTTGGTAATCAAGGTTGTTGGCGATGTTTATCCCAATGTAAGCGGCCATTGGGTCAGCCAGTGCTGCAGAGCTGATCGGCTGTTGCTGTTTTCTATCCGGTTGTTTTGAATGATTGGCTGAATATCCGGTCAGTCGCTTTATCCCCTCAGGGCTGGTACCAATCACGGTGACTCCCCGGTGTGTTTCGCCATAGGCATAAGGAATGGCGTATTCAATCTCCGGGTGGTTCAGTAAGTCATCCAATAGGCTCAGGCGCATTTCTGGCGGTGGTGAGCCCACATGGAACAAAGAGAACAGAACCAACGGCATGGCAGGTGTTTCTTTACTGATGATCAGGTCACTTTGCAGTGAATAGCGATCAATAGTTTCAATCATTTGTTGCTTGATACCTTGAAACAGAAAGACAAGGTAAAAGCCAAAGGCCAGAACCAGCAGCATGGTCAGGGTATTTTTTTTCCGATAGTTCATGCTCTTTATGGCATGTTCACAAGTCAGTAATGCCGTACTGAACCCGTTGATGTTTACCATAGCCTGGCCACCTGTTGTGAATGGTTGATTTCTGACATATCAATACAACGGTCAAATCCCGGGTATGGGGTGTGGTCAACACAGATCAATGTCTGTTCATGCTCTCTGGTGCTTTTCAACAGCATGTCATAAAGGGTTGTGCGTGCCAGCGGATCCAGTGCTGATGCAGCTTCATCGGCCAGAATCAGCGGGGGAGAACCAATCAGTGCCCGGGCAATAGCGACCCGTTGTTGTTGACCAATGCTCAGCATGCCGGTGCTTTGACGCAGCAGTTCGGGGTTCTCCATGTTGAGGGCGGCCATCAGCTGATACGCTTCGTAATTCGCCGTGGTTTTCCGCTCTGCCAGTCGCTGCTGGCGCCATTGGGATAAACGACAGGGAAGTAAAATGTTTTCCAGTGGGTTCAGATAAGGAATCAATGTTGGCTGTTGGAAAATGTAACCCAGCTGGTCGGCTCGAAATGTTTCCCGTTCGGACCCGGACAGGCTGTTAATTGGCTGACCAAACAGGTCAATTCTGCCACTGTCCGGCAGAATTAACCCGGCCAGCAATTGCAGCAGCGTGGTCTTGCCAGAGCCATTTAACCCGGTAACCTGAAGGCGTTCACCGCGCTCTACGGTAAACAGAGGTATCGACAGGCAGCTTTGCTTTGCTCTGCTTAATTCAAGCTTTTCTACAGTCACTGCCTGACTCATACAGGGCCCTCTTAATCGTTAAAAAAGTTCAGAAAACCACGCTTTCTCGGTTGTTTCTTCAACTGGACCTCTTTGTACTCCTGGCTAAGATGTTGTTTATTTTGCCAGTTGTCACTGATTAACCAAACGCTGGTGTGCTTCAAGTCAGGTATTGCCTTGAAACCCAGAAAGATAAGATGAGACAGGTTTTCCGGGGTGTGACATTCATATTCGAGATAGCCGTTGATTTCTTTAAGGCTGTGCGGTGCCAAGAGCGATTCGGCCCCGGGATAAGGCGTGTCTGTCGGCTCAACAAGAAACTGCTTTTGTAATTGCCTGCACTGTGCATCCGCCGGAAGGGTTATCAGAGGTGTGAATTCCTGCAAATGGCTGGCCAGAGACACAAGTGGCAGCCTGGTGATCGCGGCTGCTGCCTCCGGGGAGATATAGAGAAACAGGCTAAGGGTACCCCCTTGCAGGTTAATATCCAGCGCCATAGAGGCGGGTTCATAGGCCCGGTGGATATTTTGCCTGACTTCCCCATGGCTTGAGGTTATTGCGATGGCAATACCCAGTATGAGGCCGACAGTAACCAGTTTGTGGTGAATGTTCATGGACAACGTTCCTGAAGATATCGCTTTCCGGCATCAATCAGTGCGGTATCTTTGAGAAAGTTGCGACCAATTAATAACTGTTGAGGAAAATTGCTGCGACTGATTAGGGAGGTCTCTATGATGCGCGTGATCTTACCCACTTTTATGGTATTACGGACAACCGCACGCTCACTGGGCGCACCTTTATGGGTGATTATTCTGGCGACACGGCTGACGGGCTGATGCATGGGTGTCTTCTGGCGGCTTTCCCGGTGAATAAAATCGTAGTAAACCCAGCGAGATCCATTTCTCTTGATGTGCATGCGGATGTTACGGGCATCCAGCGCGGTGGTTGTAGCACCACTGTCAACCAGTGAAGTAACCTTATGTTGCTTGATATTAACCAGAGTGGCGTTTTCCATATAGCCAAACAGTGGTTGGCCGCCAGCGGTGCAGGCCTGGCTGGTCTGTGAGACTGTCAACGACAAACCTGAAAAGAAGAGTATGCTGGCAAACTGTAAGTAGTTAACCAAATGACAACGTATTTTCTGGCCAATCGAACAGTCACTCTGCACCGATACAACTCCGGTCACATAGCCAAGACTATGACGGGTGCGTTGTGCCTCGCATGGTAACTGCCCACTTATCCAGAAATATACGATTCCATTTGACCAACTACCTGACAGCCGTCCTGATGGCTGATTGGCCTGATATTTGATGGCCTTGTTCATATCCCTGATAACCGCTTTACTCCGTTCAGCATTTATCTGAAAGCTATCGGCTACATGGGTAATGGTTTGATAGGCAACTTTCTCTACAAATGCCCATGGCGCGTGAACATAACTTGCACCATTCTCAGGGATGAAAAATGGTTGAGCAAAATATTTTTCACGGCAAATATTTTTCACGGCAAAGGCTTTGTTTTTGAAGTATTGCTTTCTCGTATACCTGAATCCGTAAGGTTTTGATTGCACCGGAAGAATTTTACCAATTTAAT
>NZ_JAHHPO010000287.1 GCF_024606365.1 Endozoicomonas sp. ONNA2 | reverse complement strand
CCAGGTGGAAAACGTGAGAGCCCGGGCAAGAGGCCTGGACCAGTCGCCCACCCTGCCGATTTGTACGGCTTCCGGCGTTTTTACGCGGAGAGCTTTCACATAGAGAACAGTTAAAAGATAAATTTGACGCACTTTGCCCGATACTATTCATTGCTTTACCTTACTCTTGGACCTGACTCCTTGCCTGAGACCAGGATCAGCTGAGAGAGTTTCATAATTAATAGAATTTTATAAAAGACTAGCGACGTTAAATTTATGGGTCAGGTAATTACATGACCGATTTACATAAGTCATTAGACGTTTGTTTCTCGGCGTTCAAGTGATGCCAACTACGAATGTCTGGCAAAGGGGGCAAGGCGATGGTTCCTGACGGAGTGCGGGTTGTTGTTAGTATTTCCGCCAATAAGGGTTTTAGGCACCGGTCGTCAGGCCAGGCTACGGTAGGGGTCTGTGATTACCTTTGATTACCTTTGATTACCTTTGATTACCTTTGATTACCTTTGATTACCTTTGAGTACCTTTGATTACCTTTAAAGGGGGGCGTGGTTGTTGGGGAAAAGGTATGTAATCAAAAAGTGGCAATCAAAGGCGTTGCGCTGAGCTTGGCGCAGTATGAGGTGGAGGTTTTAGACAATCAAGATTCAAGACCTGACCGCGGTTTTGGTTTTTCGCGACCCCGGTTTTCGGTTTTTGAGGAGATATCTATACGGGGATTGGCAAAGATGCAGCTTTTATTGCCGGGCCACACCAGGAGCCTGGCAAGCTATATGTTCATGTGCTGATTCCTCGATATTGAACGATATTGCAAAAATATTGTCCAATACCCTGAGATACCAATTTTATTGGAATTCGAATAGATAAATATTTAATTAAGGAAGTAATCATGGACACTCATATGGAGCAGCACCCGCCGGGGCTATATGATTTTCAGCCTCCTGTTAAACCGTCAACGAGTTCTGGCGCCAGCGTTGAATCAACCTTTCAAGGAAGACAAGTTACTGAATATCAAGGCGAATCATCCAGCCTTAAAGAAGAAAAGCAAAGTACAGGCACCAGGGCATGGTCTTCAATTAAAAGCATACCCCGCGAAATCTCAATATTCTGCCGGGCCGTGGGAAAAGTCACCTTGATTGCTTATTATTGTGTCAAACACACTCTGTTTGGGCGTGAGTTTACCAGCCAGCATATGCAGAGTTATTTACAAAGGCTGGGTTCGGCCTATCCAAAAATGCTCCAGATGGTGGTTGCTAATCCCCACCTGTTAACGCAGATGGTCAACGCATTGAACATGACGGAGGCCGAAAGTGATAAACTTGATGGTGTGATTCGGGATGTTTTGGATAACAATCCTGAAATTCCCATTTCTGTGCCAAGATCAATCCTGGATAAAGCCGGTTATAAAGATCATTCAGTGGAGCGCCATATTGCAACAGGAACCATAGGCTCATGCTTTGAAGTAAAAAAAGATGAAGAATCACTGGTAGCCAAAGTGATTCCGGATTGGAAAGCCAATGATTTGGCCGCGGGATTAAAGTCCATAAGAATGCTGCTATTTATCATGCCAAAAGAGATCAGAATGACCATTCGGGAAATGACCGATCCATTTATCCGGGAGTGCAATCTTAAACAAGAAAAAAACAACCTGACTGCCTTCAAAGAAACGTTGGAGAAAACGGCAAAAGAAGTAGAAATTGAGGCTGATGCGCTGCCAACGTCAATCAAATTAAACTTCAAGGTGCCAAAGATAACCGAAGCTGTTGACGCTGATAACCTGCTGATCATGGAATACCTTCAGGATGGGTTCACGTTGAATACATTGACCAGCCCGGCAAACCAGCAGCTGCGGTCAGAGGTCTATGAATGGTGTTTTGGTGAACCACCGGAGGATGATGATGATTGCGAATATGTACTGGATATAGTTCATTCCATAGCCAAAGAAAAATGGCTTGAACTTGCCCTGAAACATGGCATGGTTCATGGCGACTGTCACCCCGGTAATATCATGGTCACTTTCAAACCCGGTGGCCACATCGATGTCTGGTTTATCGACTTCGGCAATTGCGTCACGCTCACCCCGGCGCAACGGACTCAGTATCCTGACGTTGTTCGCCAGCTCAGTAACCTGGTCAACCCATTTGTAACTACACCATTAGATCAAACCGGGGTTGATCGACTGGTAGACACTTTATGGGATGAAGTTGCTATTAGTCACAGGGCGAATACACCTGAAAAAAAGGAGAAATTCAAAAGTCGGTTAATTGAGGATTTGAATGAACTCAGGGACCTGGACAAAGTTATACAACGATTTCCAGTTTTTCAGAGGTTGGTATCCAGAGCAAACTTGCAGGACCCCAAATTTCAGAGAGAACTTAAAATTCAGATACTTTCTTTGGTTTCGGCTCGTTTGAGTGCTTGCTGTCTTCTGGAAGGTATTCAACTACCTCCATCTTTTACCCACTATATTAACGCTCATTTCAGGGCCGGCGTGATCCTGCTGAAAGCTAGAAAGCCATGTCCAGGTCTTGATTCTTGACGTTAGCTTCAATAGCCCGATCAGATTCAAGACCTAATATTTTTGCGGTTTTGTTGATGCCCGTCAATAATCAGGACTTGACCACGGTTTTTGGCAGTTGGCAAAAAAAGCTTTTTCTGAACACTGCCAACTGCTCACTTTTAAAGATGATGATTGGTCGTCAAACAACAGGAATGAATCACCCAGTTAAACCGGTCATAAACCTCGGCCAACACATCAAGAAACAGGCAAAAATCCACCTCTTCCCAATAAATCGGCTTACGCTCATTTCCTCGCGACGACACATGGTACAGCGCACCTGCATATTCAATCCGTAGTGGCCTGTTCACTTTTATACCCCCAAATTATAAACAAAGAGCTATAAAAGTAGAGCAGTTTTAATGCCCGTCAAGAATCAAGACTTGACCCCGGTTTTTCGGTTTTTTGCGGTTTTTGACCCCGGTTTTGTCGTGTTACTGTGCCTCCATCAAAAAATAAAGCGCTTGCTGAAAAATTGATCT
>NZ_JAHHPO010000286.1 GCF_024606365.1 Endozoicomonas sp. ONNA2 | reverse complement strand
TAGGGAGCATAGCCTTAGCTATGTGACCGGAGTTGCAACGCAGCAGAGTGACTGTTCACTTAGTCAGAAAATATGATTTCATTTGGTTAACTACTTACAGTTACACCGACTTTTAACTCTTAGTTACGAGACTTCAGACAGTGATTTCACCCAACCTGCCCAATCAATCGTCGGCACAGTCTATTGACTTCGAAGCCGCACGATACCCCATGGACGACAAAAAACATGCCCTTGTTATCAATCCAGATGTTGCCGGCGGGGGTGACCGCAGTACCGGTCTGAAGGTAAGAAACTGTCTTGCAGAAATGGGTTATTGCACCAGGCTACTCACCATAAAAATGCCCTCAGCTTTAACACCCAAGAACCAGTTAAGTCATTATGTAGTGTCTCAAGTGGAGAGGCTTTGCTCAACACATGGATTAAAACCTGACCATTCAAACCCTTTAACAGTGATCTCACCAATGCCAAAATACCAATGGCAAGATATTAAACAGGTGTTTGACATTTTACAAAAACACGTCCCCCTGGTGAGGGATAAATTAGTCATCATTAATGAACTGGCCTACCGTGGATCAAAAAAAAATAATGAAGAGTGCAGATCTTTCCTGGAAGAACTTTCGTTTAATTCTATAGAAGACCGTTGCCTTGGCTTTGATCAATCAAAAAATCAAATTGGTTATATGAGAATGCCTGATCAAGAGCTAACCAAAATAGACAAGCATTACAAGCCTGGTATTAAATTATTTTGTGACAGTTTTAACATTGATATTGATACTGAAAACCACAGATTTTTTTTCAGCTACCTAAGTTCTGATGACAGCATATCACTGATGGAATCCATCTTGTTTTTAAGAAACTCATTAATTGAATATGAGGCAAGTCTACCGCCAAAAAAATTAAATGATAGTTACTTTGGCAAGTTTCAGGCCAGTGTAAATCTCCATGTACATCACTATTTGCAACGATTTTATTCATACATGACAGGGGAAGATCATCAAATTCTTTTACCCGGCCAGATTCAAGAACGACGCTGCAGGCCCGCAGAGGTACAGGCAAACAACCTGTCAAACGCATCGGAAACACTTAACTACCTGTTTGTTTACAGAAATGATTTTACTGAAAGCATCAAATATTTTGTATATGCGCTGAAAGAATTAAATTCACTAAACAAAGACACCATTTCTATCTATCATCACATCAATGGCACATCAAAACATATATTCTCAACACCCATTACCTCATGCCCTGAACATTCGGCTAAAGATAGACACATTAATATTCACTTTATCAACCAGATCATCCCCAAATCGATCTTTTGGTATTTTATCAGGCTCTCTACGTCAGGCATTATGACTGGCGATAACTCCCTTTCAGAATATATGTCGATCAAAGACAGCCTTCCTTACTATGAAATTCAGCACTGGAAATCGGACTTTGTGAACGATTTATGGGAAAAGGCAGAGGATTCCGGAATTAAAGATCTGAAAAGTTACTACCAGGCCCGATGCACGGGTTTACACGCACAAACTGTTATTGAAGGAGAAGAAATAGCCACATATTATGATCGCCATTTATTCTATTTCGAAGAAATGAGTGCTGATTTTTCAATATTGACCCTTAATTCAAATCCAAACCCCAGAAAGGAAGCCGTCAGACGTGTCAGAGAAGTATTAAAGCGAAAAAAAGATTTTGAAAAAGAGTTTATTCAGCAGGACGCCAGACGCAACATTGCAAAATTATTTGATCCCGTGAGACTGACCGCCGAACTTGGCAACAGCACACCCGAAAAGCTCACTACAATTGGTTAAAATTATCTGGTTAAAATTATCTGGTTAAAATCATCTAAAAGCTGGGTCATTACTATGAATCTTTCCATCCCTAACAGCAAACCTGCCATCGATATTGTTGTAAGCTCTGAGTCAACAATAAAAAATAATGCTATTAAGAAAGCTTTTGCTCGCTATCATGTTAATGTGATTGCCACTAAGGCTCATTCCGGAATAAACAGTCAGCCTGTTGAAAATGAAACCTTAACCGGAGCTGGCAACAGAATAAAAGACGCGAAAGCAAAGTACCAGTCAAACGGTCGTCGCGCTGATTTTTTTGTGGCCATCGAAAATGGTATTTTCCATGAGCGGGTAAACGGTCAGAACGTATGGCTAGATAGAGCCGTCGTGGTTGTCGAGACATCCGGTGGCAAGCAGTACATCAGGACAACATCGCCGGTACTGTTGCCTGCAGAGTGTGTCGCTATTGCCCGGAAAAGGGGATTTGACAATATAACGGTTGGCCAGGTTATGGCCGAAATAGACAGTACGGTTCAGCATGATGACCCCCACTCAAGCTTGCCACCGTTTAAATCCCGTCAGGCATATCTGGAAGAAACGCTGGTTGAAATGGTGGGCACCTTAGAGCGGGAAAAAATGATCCGTCGGGTGTGAAGTGCTGCGCCATCTTCGCCGTCCACTTAGCGAGAAATTCAAGATTCGATATCATATTTAGAAAGCGGAATTGGTCTTATTCCCTCTGCCAATGTCTCTAATGCCAAAAATTGTTCCACGTTTAGCCTCATCTTTAAAAATTTACGTATTGTTATATTAACAAGCGGATGATCAAGATTGGCACCCAGTGTGATCAGTTTTTTAATAAACTCAAGGCTTTTGCTACCAATCTTTTTCTGACTCACTGCCTTGCTTGATAGCATAAATAAGTGGCGTTTCATTGTGGACTTTTAAGTTGCTAATACTTATGTGATTTATCATTGTTTTCAGCAAGTCTGGTGAGTCAGTATTGATAATCAACTCTAATAAAGTTTCTTTGTAGCTGTTTTCCGGGTCCCTGACCTTGAGCGCCAGTATCTCTTTTATTTTTTCAACAGTCCTGTATCTATCCGTATTGACAGATTGTTTTTCAGGTTAGCAATCGATTGTAGCAAAGGGTCATCATATAATTCCCGGATCATACCCTTTTGATTGCTGGCGTCATCTGTTGTATCAACATCCCATAAATATTCAATCACATTGGCAAGACGAACCCCTTTGATTAGAATGCAGGAATACAGCGAACTCTGGTTATCACGAATTTCAGAATGAAAATATCTTGACAACACATCGATTATCTAAACTGTATTTACACTGTCGGTTTTCGGATCAATCTTCAATACACCTGTTAACAGAAACTTGAATACTTTTTTTTCATTATTAATTTTATCAGATTGTTAGTTACTGTGACTTCTGCTGGTACGGTAAGTTCAATCAAGAGACGCCCACCATGCGAAAGGAATAAGCCAAATGGAATCTTTGGTTAAAATCCTTTAATAGAAAATCAAAAGATCCTCTCACTGCTGAATTTCATCTCTGTGAATCACAAATCAATACGGGATAACCTTGCTATTTCTTCCAATGTCACTATATCCGATAATTGTTGCTTGTTTAGCTTCAACTTTAAAAATTCACGTACTGTTATATATTTCGAAAATGGATGATCAAGATTGGCACCCAGCATGATCAGTGTTTTGATAAAATCAAAGATTGTTGTATCAATTTCTTGCATCATGGCAAATTGGGATAGTGCGGTATAGTTATTAGAGTCCTCACCATCAACGCAGAGTTTATGACATTCCAATATACGCTGAATTGTATATTTGTAGGGGTCAGGAAGAAAATCAGAGTTTTTTCTCTGATCCAAATTTTTCTGATAAGCGTGAATCGCTATTTGAAGTGGTGGTTTTCCGTCGAGTCCGGGTTCATTGATATCATCAATTTCTATTAACTTTGCGACAACATGCTCACTGCCATTCTTGATGGCATAATTAAGCCGTGTTTCATTGTTGACTTTTAAGTTATTAATACCCAAGTGATTGATCATTATTTTCAGCAAATTTGCTGAGTCAGCTTCGATAATTAACCTTAATAACGCTTCTTTATAGCTGTCTTTCAGGCCCCTGGCCTTAAGCTCGCACATTTCTTCACTTATTTTTTCAATAGCCCTCCATCTATCTAAACTTCTATCTAAACTGTTAGATTTTTTCAGGTTGGCAATCGATTGCAGCAAAGGGTCATCATATAATTCATGGCTCTTAGCCTTTTGATTGCTGGCATTTTCTGATAAGTCAACATCCCATAAATGTTCGATCACATTGGCAAGACGCTCCCCTTTATTTAAAATGCAGGTATACAGTTCGCTCTGCTCACCACTAATTACAGGATTGAAATATTTCGACAACAAATTAATCATGTAAACTGTATTTGCAACGTCGGTTTTTGGATCAATCTTCAATAAGCCGGTTAACAGAAATTTGAATACTTTTTTTTCATTGTCAGATAGTGAAGTTTTATTATAATATTTCATTAGAATTGATTCAATAAAGTCTCCAATACCCGCAAGTGTTTTTAAAGATTCTATCTTCAGCTCACCCTGCTTCTCTAGCTCCTCGAGAGCGACTTGTGCTTCTTTTGAATTAACAATCTCTCTATCTATTATTTTGCTGAAATATCGGGCATCCCCATATAATTCTTCCAGGAATAAAGAGGTTCTGGCAAGTGTTGGCAATACATCAATGATTTCAATATTCCTTTCATTGATAGCTGTGCCACGAGGACCTTTATCACATTCGGCGAGAATTTGGCCTTCATAAATTTCCATGAGTGCTGCTTTGTGAACCCAATTCATAGATTTTCCGGTACCTGCATCCATCAAGTACCGAGTTCCGAAATTTCTTTTGTCAAACAAGTAACCTGAAATCAATTCAAAATTTTCAACGTTCATAGTGTAAGTAATTCCTTTCATTAGCTTTGGTTTATCTGTTAACTCAGACATCTAATGGTACGGAAAGTTCAATCAAGAAAAGCCAGCAATTCCTCAACCAAGCCTGACAGCCGCAACAGTTCCGAGCGTATGCATCTTCCAATGCTTGATAAAACGCTCTGCCAGTGGGTGTATTCTCCCCGGCGTTTTGCACGGCTATTTATACCAATCCCACCTTCTGAATATGAACTGCGCAGCTCTTATTCAGAAGGTGGGATTGGAATTACCTGCCTTCGGGCTATCGCCACAAGCCTTGCGCAGCAAAAAACCGTAAGCCAGGCTAACTAAGCGGTTAGTGATTTATGGGAAGCACTTTGTTAAATACAAAAATCCAATTATTGATAAAACTCATGGAAATAGTAGAAATGTATACTGAAACTATCAGTCAATCCCACACATACCCTGCCCACTCAACTGGTCAAACATTGGCCAGAGCTGCAACATGCTTTGGTCGCACTATATGCAAGCTGTTCGTAGCCGTTCCCTACCTTACGCAAGAAATCTTTAGCATAACCACTGAGGCCCTGTTTGGTGCCGGAGGTGCTGCTATCGGTGCCGTAGGGTTTGGCGCTGTCAAGCTGGCAAGGAGGGCAGGATCAAAGCTGGGCATGTGTGTGACATCAACAAAGCCCCTGTCGGAATACATCATCAAAGGTTTCCACTGTGGTGCCAATATTGGCTGGATTCCCGGTCAAATCGTTGGCGCGGCTGCGCTGGTTGCCTTTATACCGCTGCTTGTGCATCCCGGTACACTGACTCTTTGCGGCACTTTTTTTGGCGCCTACAGCCTGGCAAGCGGTGTCACTGCCTACGGCGAAATTAAAAGAGATGGGCACTCAAATTTCGAGGATGACGCCAAAACTCTGTTGAGTGATATCCGCCATCAGTTTAGAGATTTTCATGAGTACCTTTATGGTGAAAAAGATGAGGACGTAACTTGCAAACCTGATGATAAAAGTACCAAAAAAATAGTCGCTTGATGAACTCAGTTGATTCCATGTGCCAATGGCTATAAGTAGCTGGCCATATGGAATCAAATATTTCTGGCTACTTGGGCTGTTACT
The DNA here is from genome assembly GCF_024606365.1 of Endozoicomonas sp. ONNA2. Lineage (GTDB taxonomy): Bacteria > Pseudomonadota > Gammaproteobacteria > Pseudomonadales > Endozoicomonadaceae > Endozoicomonas. The sequence goes on along the minus strand of NZ_JAHHPO010000286.1, from coordinate 284 downwards.
ATTCTCGGACAGCCTCCAAGGCACAACGGAGGAAGCATAGCCGTCGCTATGTGACCGGAGTTGTAAGGAAGCACGACTGCATGGATGCAGGAGAAACTGGTATTACCGTTTCTGTCACAGTCATCAACCACCGTGCTGATTGCCGAGACCAATCTTTCTGCTCGTGAGTTGAGCAATTGTTATTGACACCGGCAGGAATTTCAGTATGATCCGCCCTCGTTGATGCAGTGCGCTCGTAGCTCAGCTGGATAGAGTACCTGGCTACGAACCAGGCGGTCGGAGGT
>NZ_JAHHPO010000285.1 GCF_024606365.1 Endozoicomonas sp. ONNA2 | reverse complement strand
AATTTTTAGACCAATTTATCGCAACCGCACGACTGCATGGATGCAGGAGCTAGAGAGCAGTTGCCGCGTAGGGCAGCCTATTCTCGGACAGCCTCTTGGGAGGCTGTCCGAGAATAGCGCCCGACTGGGCATCCCCGTATTGAGGATAAAAAGTCGGAAATTTTTTTAGACCAATTTGCTGCCATCGCACGACTACATGGATGCAGGATAGGGCAGTTTATTCTCGGACAGCCTCTTGGTGCTGGTAGAACTACACACCGCACATTCCCGACCTAGAGAAAAAAGAAAGAAAAGCTCTTCTTTGTAACTTTGTGGTTCCCCTTCTTTTCAAGGCCTGACTACGGTTATTTTTGTATACAACTCCATTTGCCAACCACATTCAAGGGCATTTTCTAATACCAGAGCACCGGATATTCCAGCATACCGACAGTGCTGTTGTGATCAGAGATAGATAACTCTGTAATGTCCAACTCTTCCATAAAGCCAAATACTAAAATGGCACTTGAAAGACTTGCTCCATTGGTATCGCTGAATGAGGCTCGGTCCAGGATGTATCTCTTAAGCTTGTCCTTATCCAATGTACTGCTCCCACTGATATCTTCTGCGAAACCTTCCTGAAATGCTGAGCCTGTTCCAGTAATTTTTACCTTACCTTTCTTCAGCTCTTTGCGAATAATAAGGGGTGTTCTACGGGCAAGATATCGCGCAAAAGTGATACCTGCTTCCAGTTCTTTCGATGTTAAGGGAGATAATGAATCCGGAACCTGTGGTGGTTTGTTCTGAACAACTTCCTTCAGGTATTCCATGAAGGAAACAGATCCAAAACCACTTTTGCGAGCCCATGGGCCTGTTTCAGGATCTGAGATAATCAACTGAAAACTCTCTTTACCAATATCCCAGACAACGGATGTTTCCGCGTTATCGGTCACCGAGAAAGCAGAGAGAAAATCCATTCGATCTTCCTCTTCCGGGGATAGAATTCGAATGTCAATACCTGTTGTTCGTCGAACTTGCTGTACCAGCTCTTCGGCGTTGTGTGCCTCCCTGAAGGTGTCAGTAGCAATGGCTCTTACTTTAACCACCTTGAAATGTTCCTGACGGGTTCGCAGTTTTTCAAAGACTCTCTGTGCCCTTTTCAGCATAAAGTTGCTGAAGAAGCAGTTGTCACTGGATGACAGGTCATCGTAGAAGCCGACTTCCAGTGAACCGTAATCAAGGTGTCGATAAACCTTGTCGGTTTTTTTGTTTACGTCTGCGATGGCGAAGTAGATAGTATTGGCCTCAATTTCGATGGCCATCCTGCGTTCGAGCATTGCCAAGGCTGACGGGCAGCAAAAAAACAATGCTGCAAGGGCATAGACTCCGACAGAGGCTTTATTAAAAATCTGCATTGTATTGAAGGTGATCCATTAAGAGGGTGAGTTGTTATTAGTGAAGGTGTTGCTGTGCTAAAGTGCGTTGGCTGGAAAAGAGTGTAGTTGGCTCTTATGCGGTTGGAGGTAATTTATTTGTCAATATTGTTTGAACACTCAGAGGTAAGGTGATGCCAGAGATCAAAATGGAGCCTTCCTGGAAGACAATGCTTCAGGATGAATTTACCAAAGAGTATATGCAGGCCCTGCGCAGCTTTCTGCAAAATGAAAAGGCCCGGGGAAAGATGATTTACCCACGGGGTAAGGAGTATTTCCGGGCCATGGACCTGACACCGTTCGACCAGGTGAAAGTGGTGATTCTTGGGCAAGACCCTTATCACGGTCCGGGTCAGGCTCATGGGTTGAGCTTTTCGGTACGTCCGCAAACCGCCATCCCTCCATCGCTGATGAATATGTATAAAGAGCTGGAGTCAGATTTGGGCATTCCGCCAGCCCGTTATGGATTTCTGGAACACTGGGCCCTCCAGGGAGTGTTGCTGCTCAATAGTGTGCTGACTGTCGAGCACAAGCAGGCGGCTTCCCATCAGGGCAGGGGGTGGGAGGCATTCACTGATCGGATTGTGGCTACGTTGAATGAGCAGCGAGAGCATATTGTTTTCATTCTGTGGGGCAGCTATGCACAGAAAAAAGGGCATTTTATTGATCCCGGTAAACACCTGATTCTGAAATCGGTGCACCCGTCGCCATTATCAGCCTACCGGGGATTCTTTGGCAGCAGACCCTTTTCAAGAAGCAATGATTATCTGTCCAGCCATGGGGTACAGCCTATAGACTGGCAACTGCCGCCTCTGAATTGACCGGTGATATTTTGTTCTGTTAGTGCTGTACATAGAACATCAGTATATGTATGATGCACGCCACTGAATGCCGACAGTTGTTTTTTGTCATCGTTTCAGCCTGTACGCGCTCGTAGCTCAGCTGGATAGAGTACCTGGCTACGAACCAGGCGGTCGGAGGT
>NZ_JAHHPO010000025.1 GCF_024606365.1 Endozoicomonas sp. ONNA2 | reverse complement strand
ACAGGAAAACTTGCTGAACACACTCATTCTCAAGGATCAATGTCTTGAGTTCAGAGTCCTCCGGGGGAATATCAAAACCAGGAAGGTACTCTCGGGTACGGTCCCTGAAGTTGTCTATAAAAGACTGAATCTGGAGCAATGCCCTTAACGAAGCAAAGGTTTGAGCGCGGTCATCATTGGTAGCTTGATAAGTACTTACCGGCTGATGTTCACGGTCAGGAAAATGTAAGCAAGCATCAGAATCCTGGTCACTTGACAAATAATTATTTGACGGATCAATCGGCCTTACACGGTATGATTGAAATGTCGAACCATCGGTGGTCGAACGATCAGGGTTATTAGCAGGATTTCTGTTCGTGCCAACATTTACCCGTGCAGACTGACTCGATGATAAATTATCCACCACATTTTCCTTGTCTTCGTGATTACCGCTGGATATTTAAACGAAACCGTATTATTTAATTACCCACGAAATATTTAATAGCCCACGAAAAGTAGCACAAAATTGATTGATGATAATGCTTAAGACTGCAAATGCAGCTATCAGAATGGTTGGGTCAACTAATAATTTGAAATAATAAGTTGAAATTATATAATAAAGGAAATCAAGAGTTTACTGACTAAGTCATGATTTCTTGAGTTCCGGGTTTCCCACAATATGCCGCTGCTTGTTTTTTGGGTGGTTGATTTCCAAGTAACCGAAAAGCCGGAACCACTTGTGATTTTGCGGGAAGCGGGCGGCGACATTTTCCCAGACTCAATAATATGATGAAGTTATTCCGGGACAATTACTGACCCGGATCTTTCATAAACTGCCCCGAACCAAGTGATCAGCCACTTTGTTGTAACTCCGGTCACATAGCTATGGTTATGCTACCTGCGTTACGACTTCCTTAGTAACTGTCCGCTCAGCCAGAAATGTACGATTCCATTTAGCCACTACTTAAGTCACCGGTTTCTGCCCTGGTAATCTGGCTATGGCCGAGTTTCACGTATAATCCTGCTCCAGAACATGCCCAGCTTCACGTCGATGAATTGGTAAATATCATCATTCATGAACCGCCTGCGAGAATTAGCAACGTTAGCTGCACCTTCAATAATCTCCTGCTCAGAGAGTCCTGGTGAATCTGTGTACTGCTCCATCAATAACTCGCTGTTACTCTCTGTCTTGCCATTCCAAACCGAGAATTCAAAATTTCTCCTTCTTAAAAGCTCAAGTAATTCAGGTTCAGTGTTAAACATGTCAACAATATAATTCAGAAAATCGGCTTTATTCATGATGCCGCTGAGGAATTTTCTTTGAACTTCAGCCATCGTTTCTGGCGGCAGGCTACCAAGCGTCCCAAAACGCTGTAAAATATGATTCTCAGGGAACTGGCAAAGACTCCGGGAAAGTTGATTCTTGATATACCCTCTTATCTCAGTGGATTCTCTGGCTGCAACCAGTAGAGTACCATCCATTCTCCTTGAGGTAGACATTACTTTGTAGAGTACTGACTCATTAAAAAATAATTTTAATTTCTTC
>NZ_JAHHPO010000284.1 GCF_024606365.1 Endozoicomonas sp. ONNA2 | reverse complement strand
GTATTCCTTACCAGCTTGGTGGGCTGGTTTGGCTGGGTTCACAGAATAGTTACTTAGTCTATCGCTAAATCCCCGTAAGTGCTTGATTTTATTGGTGCCGAAGACGAGACTCGAACTCGTACGCCCATACAGGCACTGCCCCCTCAAGACAGCGTGTCTACCAATTCCACCACTTCGGCCTTGACTGCCGCCTTCGGCTGCAGCAAAACTGCTTAAGAAAACTCTTTATAAACCAATAATATTTTCAACCTTACTGAGTACCTTAGAAACTGTTTGGTGATCCCATCCAATGTTCCCGATTACCAGGAGCTGCAGCCATATTGAACTTAAGTACATGTGCTTGTAGCCCATGGGAATCAAGGGTCAATATGGTTTCAGCGAACAGTTATGTACCTTCAGACCCACTGCTCTCAACGGGCTGAGACTCTAACACAGGCGCATCGCTTTCGATAGTGTTTTCTAATGAATCAACCGGGAAAGGTGCGTCATTTACCGGCACAATTTGTTCAATCTGAACAGACGGTAAACCGGCATCAACAACACTGTCAGCCTTCTGCCTGGCCATCATCGCCAAGCCAATACTGGTTACGAAAAAGATCGTCGCCAGAATAGCGGTGGTACGACTCAGAAAGTTCGCTGAGCCCTGACTACCAAACACCGTTTGCGAAGCCCCTGAGCCAAAACTGGCCCCTGTTTCTGCACCTTTGCCCTGCTGCAGCATGATCATAACAATCACACCAACAGCTACCAGCACGTGCACAAGAAGAATAATGGTTTCCATATTATCCCGCAGCGTGACATATCACCTTGAAATCAGCAGCTATGAGCGAAGCACCACCAATCAGACCACCATCCACATCAGGCTGGCTCATGAGTTCTGCTGCGTTGTCGGCTTTCATGCTTCCACCATACAGAACACGGGTTCTGTCCGCCATGGACGGATCGTTTTCTGCCAGCAGCGCACGAATTTCAGCATGAACTTCCTGCGCCTGTTCTGGCGTAGCAGTCAGACCAGTGCCAATAGCCCAAACGGGTTCATAGGCAATGACAAAATTAGCCAGACGCTCCGGACCTGCAGCCCGAAGCACCGTATTGATCTGATGGGCCACTACTTTCATAGTGTCACCAACTTCGCGCTCAGACAGGGTCTCACCAACACAAAGGACCGGGACCAGCCCCTGATCAACCAGAGCGCAAAATTTCGCTGCCACATCGGCATCGGTTTCGCCATAAAGAGAACGACGCTCAGAGTGGCCAATAAGTACATATTCACAGCCAAGGTCTTTGGCCATCAGAGGCGAGATTTCACCCGTGTAGGCTCCTGAGAGCTTATCGGAGGCATTTTGCACACCATATTTAACCGCAGAACCCTTCAACAAGTCGCGTACCTGCTGAACGTATACGCCAGGTGGAAAAACGAGGACCTCAGCCTTGGTTTCAAGCCCCGAAAGGATTCCATCTACAAGCTCGCGGATACTGTCTGAAGAACCATTCATCTTCCAGTTTCCGGCTACCAGTGGCTGACGCATACCACTTACCTCTTTAATCGCGAGGCCGGAATACTAACCCGAAAGACGGCAACATACAATAAGTCAAGCCCTGTGAAGCTATTGAAATCAAGGCAGCACAGTTCCCATCCAGGGGAGTCATTCAACACATTTCCCTGGCAACCACAGTTGCCAGCTTTTCAGCCTGAGCCTTTACCTGAACGCCGTCTTCACCTTCAACCATCACCCGGATAACCGGCTCAGTTCCTGAGGGCCGCAAAAGAACGCGGCCTTTTCCAGCCATTTCTTCTTCTGCCTTTTTTACCGCCGCAACAATACCGGCAATGGTGTCAGTATCCCGCTTGTTCTGAACCCGGACATTAATCATGACTTGTGGGTAAAGGGTAATCGCACCCACCATTTCAGACAGGGATTGACCTGCTGTCTGCATGGCTTTTAATACCTTCAGTGCCGAGACAATCCCATCACCGGTGGTTGATGCATCACGGGAGATAATGTGACCAGACGACTCACCGCCGAGCTGCCAGTCATTGGCTATGAGCAGTTCATTCACATAACGGTCACCCACATCGGCCCTGGCAAAGGGAATCCCGGCGGCCTCAAGGGCTTTCTCCATCCCCAGGTTGGTCATTAACGTGCCCACCACACCACCATTCAGTATCCCTCTGGAATGGCGATCCATAGCAATAATAAACAGCAGCTGGTCGCCATCGACGATCTCGCCCTTCTCATCCACCATAATGACCCGGTCACCATCACCGTCAAACGCAATGCCCAATTCTGCACCGGTCTCTTTGACTCTGGCAGCCATACCTTCTGGCCTGATAGCGCCGGCATCCTCATTGATATTGACGCCATTGGGACGGGTGCCCATCGCTATCACTTGCGCACCCAGTTCACGAAAAACCGCAGGGCCTACCTGGTAGGTTGCACCATGACCGGCATCGATCACTATTTTCATATCGCGCAGATCCAGCTGCTGGGAAGTACTGCCCTTGCAGTATTCAATGTAACGGCCTGCCGCATCATTCATCCGGGTCACTTTACCCAGACTCTGGGAATCAACCACCTCAATCTCTGACTCAAGCAATGCTTCAATTTTCAGCTCGACCTCATCGGATAGTTTGGTACCGTCGCCCGCAAAGAACTTTATACCATTGTCGTAAAATGGGTTATGGGAGGCACTGATCACAATACCTGCCTGCCCATTAAAGGTACGGGTCAGATAGGCAATAGCCGGGGTTGGCATAGGCCCGGTCAGGACCACATCAATACCGGCAGCAGACAGACCGGCCTCAAGAGCAGACTCAAACATATAACCGGAAATTCGGGTATCTTTACCAATAATGACCTTCCCTTCACCCTGTTCAGCCAGCACACGACCCGCTGCCCAACCCAGCTTCAGGACAAAATCCGGGGTAATCGGAAAATCACCCACTTTCCCACGTATTCCGTCGGTACCAAAATATTTGCGTGCCATAGCCCTTTACCAAGAATTACAGAATGAAATGACCGGTGGTAAGTAGTTGGCCAAATGGAGTCGTATATTACTGCTATGAGGACAGTTACTAATGCAAGGCACAGCGCAGGGAGCATAACCGTAGCCAAGAGGCTGCCCCGGGAGGCTGTCCGAGAATAGGCTGCCATACACGGCAACTGCTCCTGCGTTGCTCTGACGCCTGCATCCTTGCAGTCGGCGGCAACTGCTCCTGCGTTGCTCTGGCTCCTGCATCCATGCAGTCG
>NZ_JAHHPO010000283.1 GCF_024606365.1 Endozoicomonas sp. ONNA2 | reverse complement strand
ATCCTCGCTACGGGGACGCCCAGTCGGGCGCTATTCTCGGACAGCCTCCCGGGATGAAAAATGGTTCAGCAAAATATTTGTCACGGCAAAGAGCGCCAAGAAGAGCATTTCTTTTCCTTTGTGTCCTTGTGCCTTTGTGGTTCAAGGCTTTTATGCTTTTTGTGCCGGTTGGCAAAACTTCCGCATTGCTCACTTATCCACAGGTGACAAGATCGGTGTTGAGATCTTCGAGTTTAACAACCAGGAAAACCCTGAAAATAACTTTGAATACTGGAAAACCGGCATTTTCAACTTCTGCGTACAGGACCCGGATGTCGAAGGGCTGGCAGAAAAGATTGTGGCCGCAGGTGGCAAGCGTCGTATGGAAAAACCGCGGTTTTATTATCCCGGTGAAAAGCCCTGTCGCATGATCTACATGGAAGATCCGTTCGGTAATATCCTGGAGATCTATAGCCACAGCTATGAGTTGAAGCTGGTGCCTATAACTGATTCTTTGGGTTAAGCGGGGCAGGAACCATCTTGAAATGTAATTGTCTTACTGCGTACAGATTGATGACTTGAATTCAGGTAAACAGTTGGGGGAAGAGTGAATACACCGATCACCAGACAATCCATCGTTCACCGTCCTCTGGCAGCAACCGACACGCCTGATAAAGCGGAAAATCAGTCAGCACAATGGTGTGGTTATGGTCTCACTCCCAAGGGGTTAGCAAGAGGCTGGCTTATTATGGCGCCACTTTGGGAGAAAGACTGCCCAAGGTTTAAAAAAATTACGACTGCAGAAAACAATGTACTGTCTCTTACCGGCAATAAAGAAATTCCAGACGATAAACACTATATTGAACCGGTGAAAGAGCTACCTGATTACATACTCAATGATACTATTTTAAATGACTACGGCGGGTGTAATGCTGGTGATAGAGTCATTGATATTGTTAATGAGTACAGGGAAAGAAGTGGCTACGAAGTATTTATGGGAAAAGTTGACCTCCCGCGTGTTTATGAATTTGACCTTTCAGCCAGCCATTATTTTGCATTTGCTCCAGCGTTTCCACGCCTTGAGGCGGAGTTGACAAAGGGGAATACAGAACATCTTGTTATGCGTTTTTTAAATGACGATTTTTATTGGGAGACCAATACGTGGAATGCCTTTACATACGAGGAATATTCCTTAATTTCACTGATACTTCCCAACTATGAGGTGAGTTCTAAAAAACAATTCTCCTTGACGCTAACAGAGCTAATGTCGTTACCGCCAGATCCGGGCAAGTTCTTCCCCGGCGGCGCCATATATAGAGAAGCTCAAGACAGCTTCCTCTCATATCAAACAGAGAATACTTCAGGCTTTGCATTTTCTGGAGATACGCTCTACTGAAACTGCTGCCAAACGCTGTTGTTGATAAAGTTCTGGCCATTATGCCTGGCCCGAATTGCCTGCGGTGATTTTTTTGTCGGCAGGTATATATTCTTTTTGCCTTTGCGGCGCAGGTGATATAAAGTACGCCACCGGTAGTAAACGTCTTGAACAAGGGTGAGGTGTCCGAGTGGCTGAAGGAGCACGCCTGGAAAGTGTGTGTACGTTAATCGCGTACCGAGGGTTCGAATCCCTCCCTCACCGCCATTTGTATTTTCTAACTTATTAATCTTACATCCTTTTCTTCAAGTTCATTTGTTCTAACCTGCCAATTTGTCCAAGAAGTGTCCGTTTTACTTAATGGATTTTGGTAGAAAATGCAGCAATACCATGTTCACTCAATAGGTCCAGCCGTTGAGAAACTTGGGGTCAAGAAAACCAAACTCCGGGGTCACAAAACCAAACCGGGAGTCAGGTTTGATTCTTAAATTAAGTCAAGAAAATTTTCAATAGCCTAAACATTAAACCTGTTTGCCAGTTAGCCAGTCAGCAGCTGCTTCCAGTGGGTTGGCAGCCATTTCCCATTTCACTTTCTCTCCGGACTGTTTGATGATCCCCCAGTGTCCGGGTAGAAAGAATGAACGACAGATAACCAGTTTTTCATCGGCTGCCAGATGATTGGTTGCTACAGAGTCCTGACAGGCAATGTAGAGCTGGCTGGTGAGGTCATAGTCCACAATCTGTTTTTCTTGCCAGCCTTCCGGCGTTTGGGGCAGACCATCCTGAAACAGCACTGCAATGTGTCGATCAATCATGTAGTAATGCATTGCTCTGGAAGAAAAACCATGACCGGATACGCCAAAGACGACCATACGTGGGCACTGACCAGTCATTAACTGGTTCAGGTAGAACTGGAAATGATAGGGGTCAGACATGGAGAGGTCTGTCGTGAACAGGGCCGAATGGGGTATTTGCTGAAGTTTACCGATAAATTTGTGATGTAACGGTAGACAGGGCAGCCCCTCGCTGGTCAGGAGTGCAACAGCCGATTGATAACAGTTACGGCCCGCTTCGTGCTCAAACATAACTATAAACCTTGTGATTGTCCCTGGACGGATAATAGATAGCTGTCGGGTGCATGGTGGCGCTGGAATTGCGCAGCATTCAATCCTGTGGACGGATCTTTCCATTGTTGCCAATTCTCAATAACCCGGCCATTGCTTGCCAGCATGGAGGCATGGCTCTGCAGTTCTTTCACACGGCTGATCGTAGACTTTGCTTCCTCTCGGGTTATCAATCCATCCATTTGCTGGTGAATCTGCGCCGGGGTGATTGACATCAGTTTCTCATAGACTCTGGCATCAATCACCGAAGGTAACCCTGCGGTACTTCCTGCAAACCGGCGAAATCCTCCGGGCTTTGAAGGGGTGCGTACCTGATGGAGGCCAGGGTAGAAACCCATGTCATTATCAATCAGCGTAACCTTACCGTCTTCCGGATCGATAAACAGGTTGCCTGGATGACGATCCTGCTGGGCACAGATTCCATCAAGCCATTCTGCACTGTTGAGCTGTTCCTGAATCTTTGCAGCTTTTTGAGGCTGGCTATCGTCTTCAACCGGGGTCCAGTTATATTGGTTAGTACTTTGGTCGTAAGGCTTGACACCTTTGGCCACATCCATCAGTACGCCGACTTGTCCGTCGTGCACCGTCAGCTCCATCTCAGGCATCAGTCCGGTTCCCAGCAGGTTGTCAAATTTTGCTGCTGCAAAGTTGCGTGTGGCAAATCTTGGTTTGCTTTTATCAAGATAGTTTTTTGCGCCAGTAATGGAATCAAATGGGCAAGGATCAACAGGGTCATCACCTTTAAAGATTTTTTCGACCACCCCGGTGCTGGTCTGAAACTGGAGTTTAGTCACTGAGTGAATAGCACCTGAACCAAAATTTTGATCAGACCCTCGTATCAGTTGGCTATCGTTAAAGGAGCTGAAATGCTTGACCATAGTAGGCGTCAGGTCGTATCCAAGTCGTTTAAGCTCCATAGCCTGAGTCAGATCCAGTGAGCCTGCAACACTGGCAACTCCCGGATCATCCATAACCTGAAGCATCAGCTTCTGTTCATTGTGAAAGGTTCGCAATAACCCGTTCAGTTGTTGGAATTCTGTTGGATGCATCATTCCGCCTTGCTGATCAAGCAGCTGGCTCAGCTCGTTAAAACCTTTCTGCAAATTATCAATGACCTGCCTGCCCTGCTGCTCAATTTCACCTTTGTTGGTTGCCAATGGTTGCTTAAGGGCTTGACTGTGCAGAGAAATATGGTTGCTGACCTGACCAAGCTGACCGCCTTTTACCAGTAGTGCATGGTTTTTTCCCCAAGGGGTTTTACCCTGATTATGAGCAGACCAGGCTGCATTCAATATGTCTCTGGAGACCTGCTGGGGCTGCTGAAATTGAGCGGTTACCCGCTCCCTGGAAACCAGGCGGCGGTACTTTTTATTTTTGTACAGTGCGGCTCCTTCACCGGATGCTTTTTGGCGTTGTGGTAATTGAGTTCTTTTGGATTTTGATGATGATGCGGTTGGATTGACATGATTTTGTGGAGAAACCGTCTTTGCTCCACGCATGTGAACAGATTTTTGGGGGGGCGGCCAGATGCTTGTTGATGAATATGTTTGGTTGCCTTATAGCGAGCAACGGCTCGCTTGAAAGCTGACCCAACTTTTTTTACACCACTTTTAACGGGACCTGACAGCGACGCAAGATTCTGCCGATTGACTCCCTCTATACCCGCCATACCCTTTCCCTGCCAACAGAACGCTTTTTTTAATTATCTTGAAAAGTATAGCGAAACTAAAAAAACCGGGTCACACATGGTCCGCCCCACTTTGTAAGAAAAAGTTTTTCGTAAGCTCTCAAAAACTGCGGGCAGCACCAGATTGAAGCCTCCTCAATCTGGTTACTCAATCTTGGAAATAACCCATCGCCCATTAGCCGACTTTTCAGATAATCCCAAAAAGAGAAACCATACAGGCGACGCGTTTTTTTCAGGCTGGCAAAGGTGTCGCGACATTGCCGCCCCGGGATAGATGGCGTTATAAACACTTCAGCCTGATAAGACTCATGTTTTTAACTGATAGTAGGTTTTTTTATTAAAGGTTCTTTTGGTTTGAAAGGTAAGTTTGGGGAACCGCGAGGCACTGGCCTGATACGGATCAACAGATTCTTCCTCCTTATTTTTCAAAAGAGACTTGTCGTTTTTAAATTGCGTCCTCATTTCATCGAGGCAGCGGTTTAATTCTTCATCGCCAATTTTTTTGGCAATGCAGCGAGGTGTCTCTTCCTTTTGCTCTGTGTTTGCATCAGGATCAGCTCCATACTCCGCAAGGGGGTTAATCACCTGAACTATTGCCCAATCTATCAAGTCTCTGAATTTCTGTTCAGCTTCATCGGCTTTCTGTTTTTCAGCTGTCTTATCAGTAAATTCAAACAAACCTTTTTTTGCATTTTTTTTGCAAATCAGCATGTTATCCTTTTCTTTAAGAATATGATCAAGAATATGCAGGAGTGGGGTTTCCTTGCCTTGAGCCTTTGCATCAGGGTCAGCACCTTTTTCTAATAGCAGGCTAACCACGGGCAGACCTGGTTCGGAACCCCTCGCCGCTGCATACAGAGGCGTATGTATCCCTACAGTCTTGCCGTTGGGATCAGCACCAGCATCAAGCAGCATCTGCACATATTGTGGGTTACCTGAGAGTGCGGCGCTGTGGAGGGGGGTCCATATTCCTGTAGCATTTCCATCAGGGTCAACCTTTGCAGTATTGAGCAGATACTCGAAGAGTTCAGCGCAATAAGGAAATTTTTCAGGACTAGTTGCACGCAGGGTCAATGATGTCAACGGGGAATCCCCATAATTATTGCGTAAGTCAGGATTTGCCCCGGCGGCTAAAAGTGCTTTGGACTGATTAAAGTAATATTTCATTTCGTTGTGATAATCACAGCGTTTTATAGTACCTAGACCTTTAACAAACTTAGAATCCTTTTCATGACGACTCAATGCTCCGATTGTCAGTTGCAAGGGCGTATCTTCTCGAAATATGCTCGAATCATAGAACCCTGTAAAAAACCTGGACGCTTCGAAGGGACCTGGATGGCCGTCGTGTAGTAGTTCCTTGCGATCAGCCGAGACAATCAATGTGCGATAACGGTCTGGGTTGTATTTATCGACAACGATAACTCTTTTTCCCTTATAAAATCCGAGACCGTCCTCTAAGATGAGTTCACCTGTCGATGTTGTTTTCAATTCAGTGAAATTACTGGAAAACGAGTAATTACCTGCACCAGTTGGAGTCATGAATATTGCTCCTGAAATAAAATTTTACCAATTGGGTAGTGGCTGTACGAATGCAAAGTTATAGCATAATGGCCTTTAATTAGTTTATTTTTTGATCATTGCTTGATCATAAGATTTATGAAGGCAGTATTTTAGACCAACTTTTTGATCTTTAGTTCAAATTCTGACTATCTTGGGTATTTGTGGCCAAAAGACAGCCCGTCAGGGCGGGAAGTGCAGGGCGATAGAATCGGCCTTACGATCGTTCCAATCAAGGCTAATTTAAACG
>NZ_JAHHPO010000282.1 GCF_024606365.1 Endozoicomonas sp. ONNA2 | reverse complement strand
TTCGACAAGCTCAGGGTGAACGGAAATCGGGAACTTATTAAAAGACAATTCCTAAGCTGTATGAAAAAAATATGGAGACAACATCATGATAGCCTCTGGAGCACCCAACACACCGCTTACTGGTAATCACAGCGTGGTTCGCAGCGGCACTGCAAACGGACAATCAGAACAACAGAGCACCAGGACACGGAGCTGCTCCTGGGGACAACGCAAACTTGACGAATGGTGTCTGAAATTTAAAGGGCCGGATATAGCATTAATGCAGGCAGCCAAACATAATAATACTCAACTGATCAGTCGCATTATTGACCAGAATCCATCATCCATTAATCTTTGCTTGAAGAAAAAAAATGAAAACCCGGCTATCCAGGCGGCAGTCCGCGGTAACAATGAAGCGTTGCAGTTGCTGATTAACCTTGGGGCATCGCCGGATACTCTGTTGGCGAGTGAGAGTTATTTTCCCTTAAGGGATTTCAAGCCCGTTGACTATTCGCCTGCTGATTTTACATCCAAAACGATGAATGTATTACTGAACAATCAGGGAACCGACCTGAACCAATCAAATCACGTTTATGATCTTGATCGTAGCATACTTGTAACGCCAACGGAGTTAGTAAACAGTCAGGTAAGCGCAAAAAACAGAAGTAAAATCAGTGTATTGCTTGCCAGCGATGCCAGAACCCGGATCCATACAAAAATAGATTTTTTACACTGTGGGCCGTTTAAAAACTCCTTCAATATTGAATTTCCTCCTGATTCATCATTTCGTACAACGAGTGAAGGAAGGATCCCGGTAAGCCTTATTGGTCAGGCCATATTGTTAAATAACGCCGAGTTGGCACGTGAGCTACTTGGCCGACCGGATCTGGATCCCGGCAAGCCCGAAGGAACAGCCGAAAACCTGTTAACTATTTTCATGCATAAATTATCAAATGGCGTGTTTTTTAACTTAGGTAATCCACTGAGACAAAAAATCATCACGTCGGAAACATTTTGCAGGCAAATTCTGGACAGTGATTCATTGATATTCAAGCGGCAACTCCTCGAACTCTTAACCATGGATTTCAACATCAGGAATTACCCGCCGTCCAACGCTGAATTTAACCAGCTTGATTTTTATCAATTGAACGATCGTATCCAACAGGAACTCTCTCCACCAAGTTATGAATCGATCGTTCAAGAGACTTAAGCAGATAACCTGCGATCATCAATCGGAGAGATAATACTCAATCGTTGCAACCACCCGGACTCTCTTGATATGCGGGTTATTCCGGTCACGGTCACTGATGGAAAACTGCCCCTGGGAGGCCCGCTTGATTTTGCCCAGTTCACTTTGCGAATCCGAGGCAAACTTTTCCGCCACTTCCCGGGCTTTACGGGTCGCTTCCTCAATCATTTCCGGCTTCACATCATTCAACCGGGTAAACAGATATTCCGGCTGTGAACCGTAATTCCCACCAGTAAAAACGATGCCTTCCCTGCCAAGGTCCGAGAGCATGCCCATCACTGAACGCACCGCTTCAATCTGACTGGAATAGACAGTGATGGTTTGCAGGGCGGTATAACGAAACTCCGGACGGCTGGTGCTGCCGTATTGATTGGCCGATTTATCGGTAATATCCGGCGGCATCAGACTGATGTCTTCCGCCGCGATACCACTTCTCTCCAGAAACTCCCTGATTCTGTCGATATTGTTCTCAATCGTGCCATAGAGAGACTTCAGGTCATTATCTGCCGCGGAAAACTGAATGGGCCAGATCACCACGTCCGCCTGATACTCCCCCTCTGACAACCCTTTGACCGTGACGCTTCTCTCATACTGTTTATACTCAATGGCAGCATTCGCCAACAAATACCCCAGACTGGAAAGTCCCAGAAAAACAGAAATGCCCAGTATTACGGCACTGACTCTACCGGTACTCATGTTGCTTACACCTGATGCTTTTGTTGAAAAAATAATGAGCCCCATCACTGGGCTCGGGAAGCTGTCCGTTAAAATATCAGATTCGGCGCTTAAGTCACCTTATTTTCAGGCAATTATTAAAACACCAAAGATGAACCAACACATACCGGTATGTTTATTTGGGACTATTTTCACAAATGCCCATGGCGCGCGAAAATATTTTGCGCCACCCTCAGGGATGAAAAATGGTTGAGCAAAATATTTTTC
>NZ_JAHHPO010000281.1 GCF_024606365.1 Endozoicomonas sp. ONNA2 | reverse complement strand
TATCTTTTACGACCCAGCAGCTATCTTTTACGACCCAGCAGCTATCTTTTACGACATAGTGCAATGGGGTCATGTTATTTTGACCCTGGTGATTAATATCTATCCTGGTTTTGAAATCGTCTTTAAGCCTCCTCAGGCAGTTGATTTTGCCATGCGCTGCAGCATACAGAAATAACCTTGAAAACCCGCCGTCGTCTGGTTTTATGAATTTGAGCAGTTTTATCAGGCAATCGTGTTGGTCTCCCTGAATAGCCAAATGCAGTAGTGAAGCTCCTTTATCATTAGTCGTAGTCTTGAAATTTACTTCTTTATTAAATTCTTTATAAATCTTTTTCAGAAATACTTTATTACCGTGATAAGCTGCATAGTGCAACGGAGTATTCCCTTTTGAATCCGATGTCGTAACATCTGCTTTGGAATACTGGTAACGTTTAATATCCAGCCAGTCAATTTTTTGCTCTGATTCGGCTATATAATGCAGTAGCGTCATACCGGATTCATTTTTTTTCTGCACATTAGCCTGAGCCTCTATTAGCTCTTTTACGCATGCTTTATGACTGTGTTGAGCAGCCAGGAGCAATGCCGTGTCGCCATTATTATCTTTATCATTGATGCATGTTAATTCTTTGCGCACATACTTTTTTTTCTTGACTTTATTTTTGCACAGCATCTGTTTGACTTCTTCCTCATGTACTTCAAACAGTAGTGACTCAATGCAACTGCTTTGCCCTTCCAGCGCGGCATAATGCAGGGGTGTCCTGCCTGCATGATCTTTACGATTGATGGATTCTGCAGAGCCCACTTTCGCCAGAAATTTTTCCAGGTAATTGTTGCTGCCTTTTTCTGCAGCGCAGTGCAGGAGTGTTTTGCCGTCAGTTTCGTCCTGTTCATCCAGGTCTATCTTTTTGACCAGTTTCTCTGTGCTGGTGCTGTGATAATTTTCATCGATGGCAAATCGCAGGGTGCGATTGCGATTAACGGGCGAGATATGCTGATCTTTTTCGCATAATTTATCCAGGCATTCTTCATGCTTGTTTAAAATTGCATAATGCAGGGCTGTTTTTCCACTGTTGTCAGTTTGGTTGATATTCGCTTTATGAGAGATTAGATATCCAAGGCATAGTTTTTGGCGCTTCTCAGCAGCATAATGCAGCGCTGTTTTTCCGCGGTTGTCGCAGTGGTTGATATCCGCTCCATTAGGGATCAGAGATTTCAGACAGAGTTCATGGCCGTTCTCGGCAGCATAATGCAGGGCTGTTTTTCCACTGTTGTCTGAGTGGTTGATACTCTTTTTAGAGATCAGATTTTTAGAGATTAGATATACCAGGCATGGTTCGTGCCCCTTCTCGGCAGCATTATGCAGCGCTGTTTTTCCACTATCGTCCGTGTGGTTGATATCTGCTCCTTTAGAGATCAGATGTTTCAGACATTGTATCTGGCCCTTCTCAGCAGCATACTGTAGCGCTGTTTTTCCACTGTTGTCAGGCTTGTTTATATCCGCTCCATTTTGGATCAGAAAACTCAGAGGTATTTCGTGCCCTTTCTTTGCAGTAAAGTGCAGGGCTGTTTTCTCACTCTCATCAGCCAGTTCGATATTCATTTTCTCATCGACTAGATATTCCAGCCATTTCAGGCATTTCTCACTGTCAGTTTCAGCAGCATAAGCAGCCAGAGCAGCTCTGTTTTTGCTAATAGTGGATGACTCAATTTTTGTCTGTTCCCGTGGTGCCGGGTCAGTATCCGGGGCGTCATTCAATGGCCTTTTGCGAGAGTCAATCGCAGTTTCATTATCAGTGGGGGCGGGAGCGTTAGTGGCAGTGGAACCAGCCTGAGCTGTTTTGACAGCTTTATCCGTATCGTCGAGCTTCACGTTGGTTGTGAGCCTACTGTTGTCTTGTTCATGATCGATCAGGGAATCAGCAAAGTGCTCTAAAACTTTCATGATCTCTTTGTTGCCTTCATGTTTAGCTAAATCCCACGCCGTTTCGCCATTTTCATTCCTGGCTTTGGCAATGCAGGAGGCAACGGAGGGGGCAATGGCCAGAATTTCCTTGACGGTGTCTGTTTTTTTCTTATCGGTAGCTTCGTACAGAGGCGTCCAATAACGTGATTGTTCGTCATGACTGCTTTTCCCTGGCAAGGGAATCAATGGCAATAACAGTTGTTGGCATTCACTGCATTCGCGCAGGTCAAGGCTTTTTCCAGCCTGCTGTTCACTGACAAGCCATTCGGTGATGCATTTCAGGTGGAAAACGTGTGATGACGGGCAAGAAGCTTTAACCAGTCGATCACCCTGTTCTCCGATACACCTGTCGTCACTTTTACATAGAGAACAATTAAAGGATAAATCTGACGCACTGTCCCTGACACTATTCATTGCTATACCGTACTTTACGAACCAATTCATTGCGTAAGACAAAAAAAAGCAGAGAGAGTTTCATAGAAAATAAAATTTTAACAAGGCGATTGTCGTTAGAATTCCCGTGCCGGGCATGAACGGCTCGCACTGCACTTTGACAGTGTGGCATTTCAGTTGTGCAGGGTGACTAAAAGTCAGTTTGCAAATTGACAGGGTCGGCGTTGGCTTTCATGAGAGCTTGGCGGGGTAAGATTCATAATCATTTTTGCCTGATCAATCTGCAAAAAAAGTCGGTTTGGTTTCAAACCGAAAGGGAACTTTAGCTTGGTGTAAGTAGCTAACCATATGAAATCATATATTTCTGACTCCTTGTGCCGGCACTC
>NZ_JAHHPO010000280.1 GCF_024606365.1 Endozoicomonas sp. ONNA2 | reverse complement strand
AACAGTGGAACTTTACCTTACTGGCACAACGACTGTTAAGCGATGCTGAGACAGAAGTCGATAGGTTCACCTTTCAAAATGGCCTTTTCTCGATAGTTTATAGCATCGCATTCGACTTTAATTTTAATTCCGATTGTTATCAGTTCTTCGGTAACCACCAACAACAATTCATTGATCATATACGACGGTTAGCGAGATCCGAAGGCAATCTTCGAGAAATGTTAATGTGTGATGCGATCAATGAAGACACCCGCCGGAAACTCTTTCATCATCTTTTGGTATTGTATCCCGCTGACGCTACTCCATTGATTGAAGATGTGTATGGCCACTTGAAAGATGAATACTTTGTGATGAAACCATCATTTGGTTACAGTCCGGAGTTTTATGTTTCACCGGGGCAGCCGACTGCGGATCATAAAGAAAAAGTCAAGAATGCCGTGTTGATGCATGGGCTGAAATATGTCTGCCAACGGGTTCGAAATGATAAAGACATTGTTTTACCGACCATTGAAAAATATCCGGAAGACCTGAAATTTGCCAGTGACGAACTGAAGAATGATCAAGATGTCGTCATGGCCTCAGTCACTCAAAAAGGTTATTGCCTGTCCTATGCCAGCCCGGAACTTCGGAATAATGATGTGGTGGTGAAGACCGCTTTGGCACAGTGTCCTTTTGCCCTGCAGTATGCCAGTGAAAGATTCCGAAGTGATAAAAACATTATTCAAACCTTGATTGCGGACGATATTGTCAACTTGATTTATGCCAGTAACAGGGTATTGAAGGATCGCGAGTATTTGCTGAGCTTAATTAAACAACAGCCGTTTGCTTTAATGTGTGCGGATGACAGCCTTAAAAGTGATGAGGCATTTCTCAGGTCAGCCATTCGCACAAACCCCGAAGTTATTAACACATGTTGTATACTCTTTCGTAAGTTCGAGCCCCTGGTTCAAAAATATCAATACAGTCAGACAGTTCAGCGATCCAGGCCGAAAATGCTGTAATTAATCGTGAGTATGTAAGTAGCTAACCATATGAAATCATATATTTCTGACTCCTTGTGCCGGCACTC
>NZ_JAHHPO010000279.1 GCF_024606365.1 Endozoicomonas sp. ONNA2 | reverse complement strand
AATCATCAGGAACGCTGAGTTTAAAATGGGAAAGTTATTTTTAGACGACTCCTTAACTAGTTGGGGATTTTTCCGGAATGACGTCGTCATCCTGCTCACTCCGGGAAAATGTCGCCGTTCGCTGCCCGCAAAAGCCAGGGAAGTAATTGATCAACTGTGCAACTGGCTTGAAAAGAACCGCTACTGAACCGGACAGTTTTGACCTTTTGCCCCGGCGTTGCGCAGTATTTTTATGATCGACTGGTTGCCGTTCTGGCAGGCCAGGGCAAGCGGTCTGGGGCCGCCCGGGCCGGCGGAGTTGGGGTCTGCACCTCTGACAAGCAATTCCTGCACGGCACGCTCCATCCCCTTATGGATGGCACTGAGCAGGGGTGTCATGCCATCCTGGCGGGCGGTATTGGTATCCGCCCCGTTATCCAGCAAAAATTTCACCATGGCCTTGTGCTCACCTTCTACTGCCAGGTGCAGTGCCGTGGAACCATCTGCAGTCTCCGGGTTGATGTCTGCCCGGGATTCACACAGGAGGGTGACAATGGGCAGATAGCCACGTTTTGCGGCAATATGCAGCGCTGTCCAGCCACCCTCACCGGCAAGGTTAAGTTCCGCATTCTCTTTGATCAGGTTCCGGACGATTTTAGCCTTACCCTCCCGGGCCGCCAGGAAAAGGGCAGTTTCACCGCTGTCCAGTCGGGCATCGACGTCGGCGCCGTTAGCAATCAACGCTTCCACAATCTGCTCATGGCCAGCACTGGCGGCCAGATGGAAGGCTGACCAGCCGTTCTTGAGGGTAATATGGGGATTTGCCCCGGCCTCAAGCAAGGCGTTAGCGATGGCCTCGTAACCCTTAAGCGTGGCAATGCACAATGGGGTTTCACCACTTTTCAGGGCGGCATTGATAAAAGTATTTGCCTTGCTGTCAGCCAGCAGAACCTGCAAGACACTCAATTTGCCATGCTCGATGGCCATATGCAGCGGCAGCAAACCCTGGTCAGACTCAGCCCGGGGGTCAGCACCATTGGTGATCAGGGTCTGTGCAATGTCCGCGAAGCCGTGCTGTGCTGCGATGTGTAAAGGTGTCAGGCCGTCCATGGCAGTTATGCTGACTCTTGCTCCTATGTCGACCAGGTGCTCCACGATCTGGTGAAATCCGTGCTGGACGGCGCTGAATAGCGGTGTTTCGCCATTATTCCGGGCAGCATGGATATCTGCCCCGGCCTTGATCAGCGCTACCATACACTGCAGGTTACCAGAGCGGACGGCAGTCAACATGGGGGTTTCGCCGGTATGCAGTGGGGCTTCAATATTTGCCTGTCCCTGCACCAGTGCCTCGGTGATGGTGACGTGACCGTGCTGGACAGCAAGGTGCAGGGCAGTAGTGCCATCTTCACCGGCCGCATTGCGGTTTGCAGGACTGTCGAGCAGGGCCAGGATAATCGCCAGGTGGCCTGCATGTGCCGCCAGGTGCAGGGCAGTATAGCCATCGTCACAGGTCGCATTGAGCCGGGTTCGGGCATCCCCGGCCAGCAGTTGCAGACAGTTTTCCCAACCATTTTTGGCTGCCATGTGCAGTGCCGTCCAGCCATCATCCATGGTGGCATTGGGATCGGTTCGGGAATCTGTGAGCAAAGTCTGCAAACACTCCCTGTGACCATAGTCGGCGGCAAGATGAATCGGGGTGGTCCCGTCCTTAAGGGCTTCATTGGGGTGTACTCCGGTACCCAGCAGCATTTGTGTGATTCTTGCATGCCCCTGGTAAACAGAGATGAGCAGCGGGGTCCAGCCATTATTGCAGGCTCGGGCAGGGGACGCGCCATTAGCCAGTAGCACCTCCACACAGGCTTCCTGGCCTTCCCGGGCGGCAATATACAGTGGCGTTGAGCCGTCCTTGCAGCTGGCATCTGGATCGGCCCCGCAATGGAGCAAAGTGGAAACCACCTTGGCATGGCCAGTGCGGGCAGCCAGAAACAGAGGGGTTTCGCCGCGCTTCATGACGGCATTAAGATTTGCCCCATACTCAAACAGGTTTTCTACCACCTCATGATGATCTTGTTCGGCGGCAATATGCAGGGCACATGAACGATGCCCGAAGACAACGTTGGGGTCAGCATTGAAACTGAGCAGGAGGCGAACAATATGGTCACGACCCTTCTGGGTTGCAGCAATCAGCGGCGGAGCACATTCGTCATCGCTGATATCCGGATTTGCCCCCGCTGCCAGTAGCGTTTTGATAATCTGTTCCTGGCCATGACTGGCTGCGACAAACAGCAAGAACTCGTTTTTCCCGGAAATCACCGACTTGAACGGTTGTCGGACAATATCCGGACGGGATACCAGGATCTCCCGGAGGGCCTCGACATCACCGGTTCTGCAAGCCAGCACCGGGGCTGCCTCGCAATATTTGTCGGGCGACCGGTTTCCTGACGAAGCATGACGAATCAACGGTATTGCCAACTGTTGACAAACATAGCAGTGCCGTTCGTGCAATGGTTGCTTATCAAGCCAGAGGCTAATACAGCTCAAGTGAAAATAGTGATTGCAGGCGGTGGTTGCCATCTCCATGCGTCCGAACATGCTCAGGCTGCTTTTATTGCAAATACCACAAAGCGCCGGGGCAGTTGCTATCGTACTATCAATTGTTTTCATAGCATCAGAAGGTATTAAGTCAGAAAATCAAGAATTTCAGTAAAGGCAATGAATAAACTGAAAAGTTCCCGGGCATGGAATAAATAAAACGTAATTGCTTTTACCGAACCCCACACCCCACAAACCCTACACCCCACAAACCCCACAAACCCCACAAACCCCACAATAGGTGCGATAATAATTGCCAATGAAAATATATTGCTCAAACAGTCACCCAAACTTTAACAAAGCAACAGAGCCTTAACTTATGCGCAAGCTGGAAAACATCCCATTCGAAGCGTTAACCATTGGCACCAGGGCCAGCCTGACCCGCACACTGACTGACGAAGACCTCCTGCTTTTTGCCAAAGTATCCGGCGATACGAATCCCGTTCATCTGGATGAGGCGTTTGCCGCAACGACCCAGTTCGAAGGTCGTATTGCCCACGGCATGTGGACCGCCTCACTGATCTCCTGCGCCCTGGCCACCAAACTGCCGGGCCCCGGTGGTATCTACCTGGGGCAGGAGCTAAAATTCCTGCGCCCGGTCAAAGTCGGCGATACGGTAACGGTTGAGCTGGAAATTCTGGAAATCAATAAACAACGAAAACGTGCAACCGTCTCAACTAATGTGATTAACCAGAATGGTAAAACCGTAGTCAAGGGCAAAGCGGAAATCATGCCTTCTTCTGACAAGGTCGTTGTTGATGAATATCCATTGCCCGAAGTAATATTGCAGCGAGCGAAATAGCTACACCCACTGAAAGCCCCTGCCTGACAGACCTCTACTGCCAGGCTTCCCCGGAAAACAGACTGGCACTCGCCGCTGTCGAGAAAATTCAGGCCAGAAAAACACCGGTACGCAGCTGGTTTCTCGATATGAACCTGATCATGGGCTATTGGTTGCAAGATGAGGGTGGCGATGGCAAAAGAGCCTGTCATCATACGGCATCCGTCAATCAATCACCTGATTATCACTGATCTTACGTCATGAATTTGATGCTATAATAAACGGCGATAGTCATGTGTTTTGGAGGTGAAACTGATGTACAAAAATACCATTCAGTTTCAAAAAGGCATTGGCATAATGCAATTTCTGGCTAATTACGACAGTGAAGATCAGTGTGGGAACGCCCGCCTCCCGGGCTCGCAGGATGATAGAGCCGCGTTTACGCTCAAGCCAGAGCAACCGTGCGAAAAGTAGTCTTTTCTGGCACGCTTTACCATCGTATTCATCGGATGTCCTGAAACTTTTCAGCCTGACGCAAGTCATACAAACCGTAAGTAGCTAACCATAATGAAATCATATGTTTCTGACTCCTTGTGCCGGCACTCCCGGCAACTGCTCCTGC
>NZ_JAHHPO010000278.1 GCF_024606365.1 Endozoicomonas sp. ONNA2 | reverse complement strand
CATAGCTAAGGCTATGCTCCCTACGTTGCGCCTTGCATAGTAACTGTCCACTTAGACAGAAATATACGATTCCATTCGGCCAACTACTTACCGATTCCACTCAAGGAGCCTTATCACCGGCAATCTGATATACCCGGGGCCCAGAGTAGATATAAAACAGATTCTGAAGGCTCGGTAATGGTATACTCTACATTTTTTAACAAAGTGATTGACACTGTTTACATCCAGTAAAAAAAGTTGCTAACCGTTACATTTTTCCGCTCTGGATTTCACCAAAAATGACTTGGGTCAATTTTGGTCTTTCAGGACGTCCTGTAACATCAGGGTTAGATCATTGTCTACATGTCATCCAGCTGTTGAGAATACTTCCTGTGCCGATGAACTCCCCCTTGAATATGCACCTGATCAGCCAGATCCGTGACCGTGCCCAGCACAACCCGGAACATATCGCCATGCGCTTTGCCAGTCCGGGCGCTGATCATCAACAATGGCAGGAAGTCAGCTGGCACCAACTCATTAAAAAGATTGACAAGACTTCCCGCGCACTGCTGAAACAAAACCTGCAGGTACAAGCGAAGGTGGGTATCTGGTCCCAGAACATGCCCCAGTGGACAGTAGCCGACCTGGCCTGCCTTCAGGCACGACTGGTCACCGTACCGCTGTACCCCACCAGCACCAACGAACAGGTCAAATATATTCTGGATGAGACAGAAGCCTCAGTGCTGTTTGTGGGTGAACAGGCACAATATAATGGTGCTCTTGAGTTGCTGGCCCAATCCTCCACACTAAAGACACTTGTTGTCTTTGACCGGTCGGTTGATATTAACAGCTGTCCGCAGGCTGTCTATTTTGACGACTTTATCCAACACGGTGTGGAACCGGCCATTCTCGAAGAAAGACTGACTTCCCGCTGCATGGAAGATCTCTTTACCCTGATCTATACCTCTGGTACCACTGGCGAGCCCAAAGGCGTCATGCTGGACTATGCCAATATCGCCGCCAGCTTCCGTGGCCATGACCAGATCATCCATCTGGACAGCCTGGACACCTCTTTGTGCTTCCTGCCCCTGAGCCATATTTTTGAGCGCGGCTGGAGTTTTTATGCCCTTACCCGTGGCGCCACCAATGTCTATCTCAAAGACCCGCATCAGGTCAGCGAAGCGCTGAAAACCGTTAAGCCAACGGTGCTTTGCGCGGTTCCCAGATTCTTTGAAAAAGTTTATACCACCGTTCACGGGAAAGTTGCCACTGCTCCATTTATCCGCCGCATGATATTTAATACTGCGGTCAACATCGGCAACGCCCATATGGAATACCGCCGCAAAGGTACTAAAGCTCCGGCTTATCTGGAGATGCTCCACCGTATCGCGGATAAAATAGTATTCAGCAAAATTCGTGCAGGCCTGGGCGGTAACATCCGGTTTATGCCCTGTGGTGGCGCTCGTCTTGACGACGACATCAACCGCTTTTTCCATGCCATTGGTGTTGATGTGAAAGTGGGTTACGGCATGACAGAAACCGTGGCAACCGTGACCTGTTTCCGTGATACCGATTTTGAATTTGGCTCCTGCGGTATTCCTTTACCGGGCATACGGGTGCGCATCGCTGCAGACGGTGAAATTCAGGTGAAAGGCGATACTGTCATGCGGGGCTATTACCAAAAACCGGAAGAAACGGCAAAAACCTTCACCACCGACGGCTGGCTGCACACCGGCGATGCCGGTCTGATTGATGAGAACGGTGCGCTGCGCATAACCGAGCGTATCAAGGAATTGATGAAGACCTCCAACGGTAAATACATCGCCCCCCAATACATCGAAGGTACGCTGACCAAAGACCGCTTTATCGAGCAGATTGCCATTATTGCCGATGCCAGGAACTACGTCACGGCATTGATTGTTCCCGCCTTTGAGGCTCTGGAAGAACACGCAAAAGCACTGAATCTGAAATATCAAAACCACCGGGAACTGATTCAGCACAGCAGCATTCAGGAACTGATCCAGCAGCGGGTCAATAAAATCCAGCAAGGGCTGGCTAAATTTGAGCAGGTAAAGAAATTCACACTGCTGCCCAAGGAGTTCTCCATTGAGTTCGGTGAGATCACGCCAACCCTGAAACTGCGTCGTAAAATCATTATGAAGCGGTTTCAGAAAGAGATTGAGGCTATGTACGCGCCCACTAAAGCCTGATAATCATTCCTTGAATACATTACACCAAGGGCATCCAAACGAATGCCTTTGTTGTAACAAGCTTATTTTTTATATTAATAGACTCACACGTCCAGTCACGCACCCTTCAATAAAACTTCATTTTAGTTATTTGGCAAGGGACAGTTCAGGCCAATCGGACGTTTTTCAGGTTAAATTCACTTTTCTGACTTATTGATTATTACTTTCGGTGTTTTCATTATCAGAACCATTGATTATGTCATTATCTTCATCGTTTCCGACGTCTCCTGGCAGCAAATGGCCAAGCGCCAGTTTTACTAACTACAATAAGCATTTATCAAGCCCAAAGGAATGCTGGAGAGATACCATGGATAGTTCAAGAGTTGCCAGTTCTTCACCACAAAATGCTCCGTTACCACCATCCGATATTCCTGCCAATAAAGAGGATTACAAAAAACGTATAAAAGACCTTCAGGAAGCTCGCACCCAGAAAAGGAAAAACAGGCTCAAATTGATGCAACGTGAATCAAAACAAGTCACAGAAACCACAGCACCATCGACCATACCGGTAGATATGAAAAATGGGGCCAGCGAACCGTTAAAAAAATCCAACAATCCTGCTTATACTGAGGATCGCCAATGGGAATCGGATATTGAGGCAATCTTTAAAACCTGAATCCGTAACTTCAGAAGACGTTGAAACCTTCGGAAGCCGGTCGTGCC
>NZ_JAHHPO010000277.1 GCF_024606365.1 Endozoicomonas sp. ONNA2 | reverse complement strand
GGCCAGCTGGGAGTAGAGATCACCCATATAACCCCGGTTAGCCGGAATCTTGTCCATAGCCACGCCAATCTCTTTCATGGCGTCGGCATAAGAGGTCATGTCGGTCAGCAGCACCAAAACCTTTTTGGACTCTTCAACGGCGAAGTGCTCAGCCACCGCCAGCGCCATATCCGGCGTCAGCAGACGTTCAACCGTCGGGTCAGAGGCCAGGTTGGTGAACATGACCGTACGGGCAGAGACACCGGCTTCTTCAAAGGTGGTGCGGAAGAAGTGGTAATCATCGAAGATCAGGCCCATGCCGCCAAACACCACCACATCCGCCTCGGCCTGAATGGCGATCCGGGCCAGGAAGCGGTTGTAGGGTTCACCGGCGACGGAGAAAACAGGAATTTTCTGGGACTCAACCAGGGTATTAAAGACATCGATCATCGGTACATTGGTACGCACCATGCGCGAGGCCAGTACACGACGAACCGGGTTTACCGACGGTCCATCGATCTCCACCTTGGGGTCCTGCTCCAGTGTCGGGCCACCATCAATAGGCTCACCGGCACCGTTAAAGATCCGCCCAAGAATATTGGAGGAGTATGTCGTCTTCATTGGCTGGCCCAGGAAGCAGACAGACGCACCTGTGGATAAACCCTTGGTGCCGACAAAAACCTGGAGAGAGACCTCTTCATGGTCAATCTTGATGATCTGCGCCATGGAGTAAGTCTGGCCATTCTGTTCTATCAACGCCAGGTCACCATAGTTAGCCTGGGCGTTACCCTCAGCCAGGTTGGGTACGTGGACGCGAATGAGGTCACCAACGATGCTGAGAATATTGGTGTATCGCAATAGGCTCTGGGGCATTACTGCTCCTCTATACTGCTGGAAAAATAACAAGAGGATGGATTATGGACTCTGTCAATCAACATAAGTAGCTAACCATATGAAATCATATATTTCTGACTCCTTGTGCCGGCACTTTGCTTCGTTACAACTCCGGTCACATAGCTACGGCTATGCTCCCTCCGT
>NZ_JAHHPO010000276.1 GCF_024606365.1 Endozoicomonas sp. ONNA2 | reverse complement strand
CCAGGCGCACTGAAGTCTCAACCTCTTTCAGCTGATCCAATAAAACGCCCCCCAACCAAAAAGTTGTGTCTGTTATCCAGGTTTGAGAACTGGCATGGCAGCAAAAGCTTCCGTCACTCGTTGTAGCAATACTTTCATTGGGTTACTGCTGGGCAAATGCAGCTTCACACGGTCTTTATATTCCACCACCTTAACGGCAATTTTGACCAGTTTGGCAATAACTGTTGAAGGTTGAGCCCTCTGCAACTCTGTGTCCTTCAATACAGTGGTTCTCATTTCGTAATGCAGAACATAAGCGGCACAGGCGTAGTACATACGCAAGGCATTCGCTCGAAAGCCCATATCCGATGTCCGATCACAGGACAGATCATTTTTCAGATGTTTGATGTAGTTTTCATCCTGACCTCTGGGACAATAAAACTGCTCATAAATGCACCGGGCCGAAGCATGCTTGATCGATGTCACTACAAAGCGCGGGTTGTCGCCGGTCTGGTTTACTTCAGCGTTATATATGACGCGTGTATCCAGCCCTTTCCAGCTCTTCGCCTGATACTGCGCCTCACCATACAGACGCACCCGGTAAGGTATCGGCAGTTTATTCAATCGGGCGTAAGCTGTACGTGTTTTCAGACAGTGGCGAGCTTCCGCGATGCTCTTATCCGACATCGGCCGTAAGGCTGTTGGGTGGCCCGCGCCTTTACCCAGTACGTAATCAGCGGCTTTATCCTGCTCAACAACGCGCATCAGTTCCGGCTGGGAAAAGTGACTGTATCCCCGGATAATGAGATGTGTTTTCGGCCATGACTGCCGGATCAGCGACAAAAGACGTTTAACAATGGCGGCATTTTCCTGCCCTGAGGGTGTTTTCCCTGGCCGCAGAATGGCTGTAATCAACTTCCCGCTCAAGCCTTCAAAAATCATCAGTGGCAAGTAGCAGGTATTGCCGTATTTGGTGTTGAACAAGCTGTACTGTTGAGCACCGTGGGTCAGGCTGGCTGTGTGGTCCAGATCAATGAC
>NZ_JAHHPO010000275.1 GCF_024606365.1 Endozoicomonas sp. ONNA2 | reverse complement strand
AATATTCGGTTCAGCTCCATCGTCCAGCAGGGTCTTGACCATAACATGGTCACCACTGACAACTGCATGTTCCAGTGAATTCATGACATACTCCGATACTTGAAAATCAGGTTAGCTACTTATGTTATACAAATTCCGCCTTATGAATATGAGATCAAGCAAGCTATTTTGAACAGCTGGGCAAGGTGGAAAATAGCAGGGCAATTGCGAGGAATTCCAACGAAGATCCGGTTGCTCTAAATGGTTGCGCAGTTCATATGAAGCCAGAGTTGTTATTACCTTCCTGACACTTGCTATTCGGGTGCTGCAACAAGTCTGGTGGCTGTCTGAGAATAGCGCCCGTAGCGAGGATTGCGAGAAATTGCCCCCGACGCATGCCTGCCTGGTCACAGCAAAACGACTGTTGATGCCATTTGTTGACGCCATCAAAAAAACGACAGAAACAGGGGATATGATGCACCCGGGGCCTGCCCTACAGTGACAGCGGGCGATATACATACTCCGTCATCGGTTGCGACAGCAACAGTTTCCCGGCCGCCTCCTTTATTGGTAGCCCATTGTCAGGCAGGCACTTGACCAGCCGGCTCCGGATGCTGGCCCGGCAGTAGAATTGTAGAGAGCGAGGTACTGAAATGAAATTTTCGATTGCTTGCAAGGTTTCTGCAGTTGCATGATTAAACACTGTGCATCCAAACACGTCCTTGAGTTTCGGGTCAGCCCCGTTGGCCAGCAGAGTCTCGACAATATCACAGTGGCCAGCGGCAGCTGCCAGATGCAGTGCGGTGGCCGAGTGCGAACCATAGGGATTGTTCGGGTCAGCCCCGTTGGCCAGTGCCGCCTCAACTCTATCCTTCCAGCCAAAACGGGAAGATATCCGTAAGAGGCTGTTCCAGGGCTGCTGATCGGTTACAGGTATCAGGGTTTCAGTTATATCCCGATAACCTCTGTCAGCTGCAGATTGCAAGGCTGTCTTGCCAGACCTATCCTCGCGGTTTGGGTCAGCCCCGTTGTTCAGCAGGGTCTTGACCATAAGATAGCACCCGTCCATAGCGACCTGGTGCAGTGGGGTGTAACCGTAACTATCAGGAATATTCGGGTCAGCCCCTTTGGTCAGCGCCATGACAACATCATCATGCCAGCCTGATCCGATAAATATCGGTAACAGGCGGTTCCAGTCCGGCTGACGGGTTACAGGTAACAGGATGTTGTATACATGGCGATGTCCACTTTTGACTGCATCTTGCAAGGCTGTAAATCCACTTAAGTCCCTCAGGTTCGGGTCAGCCCCTTTGGTCAGCAGGGTCCGCACGATAGGATCGAGACCCCGGCTAGCCACATATTGCAGCGGGGTGTAGCCGTTAAATCCGGGAATATTTGGGTTGGCCCCGTTGGCCAGCAGGATCTCGACAGTAGCATGGTGCCTGGCATAAGCTGCTTTACCTAAAGGCGTATCCTGATTAACTTCGTGGTTATTCGGGTTAGCCCCCCTGGCCAGTGCCAGCTCGACTTGATCGTTCCACCCCAGGCGGGAAAATTCCTGTAACAGGCTGTCCCAGTCCGGTTGACGGGTTTTAGGTAACAGGGTTTTGAATACATCGAGATGACCGGATTTCGAGGTAACTGCATGTTGCAAGGCTGTCTTGCCATCCAGGTCCTTGAGGTTCGGGTCTGCCCCCTTGGCTGTCAGGGTCTCGACTATAGCATGGTGACCATGGATAGCTGCCCGATGCAAGGCAGTCCTGCCCATAGAACTGTTGGTGTTTGGGTCAGCCCCGTAGTCCAGCAGGGTCTCGACAATAGTATGGTGACCACGGTCAGCTGCCCGGTACAGCGGGGTTTCATTAGTATGAAATGAGGGAATATTCGGATCAGCCCCGTTGTTCAGCAGGGTAACAACAACAGCATGGTGACCAGCAATAGTGGCTCTTTCTAGAGGAGTATAACCATGACCGTCCTGGCTGTTCGGGTTAGCCCCGTGGGCCAGCAGGATTTCAACAATAGCATGGTGGCCAGCAAGAGCTGCTCTGCCTAGAGCTGTATGATTATCACTGCTCCGGTTATTCGGGTTAGCCCCATTGGCCAGTGCAGCCTCAACTTTATCCTTCCACCCGGTTTCAGAAAGTTCATGTAACAGGCGGTTCCAGTCCGGCTGATGAGTTTTAAGTAGCAGTGTATCGTACACATCGCGATGAAGATTGCCAGCTGCAAATTGCAAAGGTGTACAGCCAAAGATATCCTTGAGGTCCACGTCAGCCCCGTTGTCCAGCAGGGTTTCTACAATAGCATGGTGACCTTTGATAGCTGCCAAATGCAAGGCAGTCCTTTCCCGGGGGTTCTTGCGGTTTGGGTCAGCCCCCCTGCCCAGCAAGGTTTTGACCATGGCATGGTCACCACAGAAAACTGCATCAAATAATGAATTCATGACACACTCCTAAACATCAGGTTTGATCCGTCGCTGTGTTATACCAATTCCGTCTTTTGAGTAGGAGGCAAGCCATTTTGGACAGCCGCGCAAGGCGGAATGGCGAGTAATAGCAAGGCTTGGGTTCTGCAAGCAATTCCAACGAAGATCCGGTTGTTCAAAATGGTTGCGCAGTGCATGTTTAGAAGATGGAATTTGTATTATCATCCTGACCCTTGCTACTCGGGTGCAGCGATAAGTCTAGACAAGATTTGCCGATTTGCTGTTTGACCCAATACAGTTATCCACCGAACAGGTTATCTGGCAGAGGTTGCTCCCCCTTGCAGGCCTGCCTGATCACAGCAAAACGACTGTTGATGCCATTAGACTGTTGATGCCATTAGTTGATGCCATTAGTTGATGCCATCAAAAAAACGACAGAAACCGTGGATATGATGCACCCGGGGCTTGCCCTACAGTGACAGCGGGCAATATACATAC
>NZ_JAHHPO010000274.1 GCF_024606365.1 Endozoicomonas sp. ONNA2 | reverse complement strand
AATATATGATTTCATATGGTTAGCTACTTATTATTTTGTGAAGGTGGAATTGGTACTAAACAACTTTACGCTCAGTATCGTTAAACAGAGCCATAAAATTCCGGGCTTGATTCCGGATATTTTGTGCCGCAAACAGGTTATTAACGACGGCAACCATATCAGCACCGGCAGCAATGACTTCAGCAGCATTGTCCGTGGTGATGCCGCCAATGGCGACAATGGGCAGGTCAAACCTGTCCTGTGCCTGCGCCAGAATGGCAAGCTCGGCATTTTTGGCATCGGGTTTGGTTCGGGAGTGGAAAAACTTGCCAAAGGCGATATAGTCGGTCCCCTGTTCAACAGCCGCCCTGGCCATTTCCAGGGAGTTCCCACAACTGGAACCAATAATGGCATAATCACCCAGCCGCGCTCTGGCATCGGCAATACTGTCATCCTGCTGGCCGAGGTGAACGCCGTCGGCCTCGACATCCAGGGCCAATTCAACGTCATCATTGATGATCAGCAAGGCCTGGTATTGATGGCAGAGAACCTTCAATGCGCCAGCCTGTCGCAGCCTTTTATCGGAATCGAGGCTTTTATCGCGGTATTGCAGGATTTTCATACCGCCCACCAGAGCCTGGCCTACTGTTTCGATCAGTACTCTGTCATCGGGTTGCAGTTGACTATCGGTAATACCGTACAGGCCGTGAAATCTATGCATGGTCCATACCCAACTATTAAATATCCGGCAGATTATACCAGTTTATCGCCCTTGTCTTTAAGGGACGTTCATTATTAACCATGAGACCAGCATTTATCCTGTTCCGTTTAAAATGGGTTCTGTTTCCCGCTAACGCAGCAGAATCCAGAGCAACTCTCTCACTTCCTGTTGAGTTTTCCCCGCTGGTTTCAGGCGTGGTTTCACCCACCGAGCAGAGTATGCCGGCCACCGTATTGCCAACCACATTGGTGACCGTGCAGCCAGCGTCGGTAATCCGGTCAGTGGCAAGAATGATCGCCATGGCTTCAACTGGCAGCCCCATGGTGTGTAACAGCACCCCGGTAGAGACAGCGGCTCCGCCAGGGATACCTCCGGTAGCAACAGCCAGAAGGAAGATGGTGAATCCCATGGTGCCCATTTCCAGAAAGCTCAGGTCAACATGCCAGGCATTGGCCACAAACAGGGCGGCAACGCTCATATATATCGCGGAACCGGACATATTAATGGTGGCTCCCAAAGGAACGGTGAAGCCGGCGATATGTTCCGGGACTTTGAACTTTTCGATCAGTGTCTGGTAAGTAATCGGGATGGAAGCGTTGGAGCTGGCGGTAGAGAGGGCAAAAATGACCTGTTCACGGGTGTGACGAATAAACACCAGCGGGGAGCGTTTGATAACCAGCCCAATGATTACCGGATAAATAACAAATAGCCAGAGGCACATAATGAGCAGGCAGGTCAACACATAGGAAAGCACACTTAAAATGCTGCTGCCGTTTAATGTGGCGGCCAGTTTGGCGGTTAGAAAGAAAACCCCAAAGGGAGCCATACTCATGACCATGCCAATCAGTTTCATCATCACGCTGTTGGCCAGGGAAATAGCATTGCTGACACTGTGGGTTTCGTGATTTTCCAACTTCTTGATGGCAACTCCGGTAATGATTGCCATAAACAGGATTTGCAGAATATTGCCTTCTGCCAGTGCCTGAAAGGGGTTTGTTGGTACCACGTTAATAATCATATTTAACAGTGATGGCAGCTCAGACTGGTCCGAGCGGACCAGTTGATCAACATGACCAAGATTGGCACCGGTACCCGGAGCAATCATCGAGGTGATGACCATGGCCGACAGGATGGCAAACAGTGTATTGCCCAAATAGATTCCAAAGGTTTTAACGCCCAGTCTGCCTACCTGGGAAATATCATTAAGGCTACAGACGGCGTGGGCAATGGAGACAAAAATAAGGGGGACAACCAGCATTTTTATCATTGCCACGAACATCACACCTATGGCGTGAAACAGGCCACTGACCAGGTATTGCTGAGCAATACCTTCCGGGGAGGCAACTAACTGGATGAAAATACCAGTGACCATTCCCAGTATCAGGGCAATCAGTATTTGAGGGGCCAGATTTTTCTGCATCATACATTCTCCACTCAGTATCAATTTAAGTGAAACGGCTCTGCTGACTATTGTCCCCTGTACTAATTTAGAACGTTTTATCAGTAACAAGTTCCCATCAAAAATTAAAATTTGGGATTTATTAATGACAAATTCACATTTTAGTTGAAATTTATCGGATTTTATGAAGCTTTGGTCAGGGCAGTCTATTCCCGGACAGCCTCCCGGGTGTTCCATCAGGACATGGTGACGGAAAGGTTGACGCACCTCCCCTCCCGGTTGCTGGCAAGGCTGAACAAAGCAACCGGCGGTCATTGGCGACCAATTTCAAGCGGCTGAAATGCAATGTTCGCCTGGCCACAGACTACGATCCGGGAGGCTGTCCGAGAATAACTTCCTTATTACTCAGCCCAAAAACGTGTTTTCTCCTGCTGCCCGCACGAGCACATGCGTTTCCAGCTTTTCGGGAAGCGGGGAGCATCTTTGGAAATGTGGAAGTTATTTCATAC
>NZ_JAHHPO010000273.1 GCF_024606365.1 Endozoicomonas sp. ONNA2 | reverse complement strand
GCGGCGGCATTTTCCCGGACTGAATAAAATGATGAAGTTATTCCGGGACAATTCCATAGTCGAGTTTCTTGCACGCTGCGTGATGTCAGAAACATCCGTGTTTCAAACTCAAGCCTGATTACCGCAGTGAATAGACAAAGTCATAATCAGGCTTGGATGATTTTAAGCGCCCGTGGCTCGAATTTGTTGCAATTTATCGGCCGTTTCCGCAATCGTTTTGCTGTTCATTTTGAATTGGGAAACCACCAGTGCGGTCAGCATAAATCCAATCGCAGGAATAATGGAGAATACCGTAAGGATGCCGTTAATGGCTTCAGGTGTTTGTTCCACCCCGCCACTGATGTAGCCGTAACTACCGAGCAGCCCCATGGCAATGGCACCACCGACGGACAAGCCAACTTTCAGGGAGAAAATAGTGAATGATACGGCCAGCCCATCAACACGACGACTGAACTTTACTTCACCATAGTCAGTGGCATCTGCCGTAAAGGTGAACCAGATTGGCGCAATCATCTGGTTAAAGAAACCAACAAAGAACTGAATCGCCATGATTACCGCTATATTGTTATTGCCTGCAATGTACGAGACTGCGGACATAGCGGCACAGGCAAACAGAAGGGTAATGTAGGCCTGTTTTTTACACATTCTGTCCAGCACTTTGGTAGCCATCTGGGCACCGATCATGCCACCCACCATCCACAGGGACATGAACAGGGAGACCATTGCCGCAGCATTTTCCACATACATGGTGATGTAAAACATCTGTGTTGTATTTTTGATGGTTTGCGTGGTGACCATCACAAAAGTCGCCAGCGACAACCAGCGGAACTGATCGTTTTTCCAAATAAGGGACAAGTCTGAAAGAAGGCTGGTGTTTTCTGACGCAACCGGCTTGACGCGCTCTTTGGTTGTTGAAAAGCAGATCAGGAACAGGACAACCGACAGTGCCGCCATAATCATCATGGCATAGCGATAACCATCAGCCGGGCTGTCACCGAGTATTTCTGTCATGGGCAACACGACAGAGGTAATTATCAGGCCACCACCGGTAGCAAACATAAAGCGTGTGGCGTTGATTGAGGCCCGCTCTTCCGGAATGCTGGTCATAACACCGGTCATGGCCCCGTAAGGGATATTGGTTGCAGTAAACAACACCATGAGTACGGAATAGGTGACATACGCATAAATGACCTTTGCCTGCGCCCCCATATCCGGCACAGTAAATACCAGAACGCTGGCAATGGCATAAGGCACACAAAAGATCAGCAGGTAAGGACGATATTTACCCCAGCGGGTATTGGTCCGGTCAACCAGTGCGCCCATTAATGGGTCGGTGACTGCGTCAACAATACGCACAAACAGAAAAATTCCTGCTACGGTTGCAGCACTTAATCCATATATTTCGGTGTAATAAAAACCCAATAACAGCAGGACCGATTGATAAACAAAGTTACCGGCAGTATCACCCAGGCTGTAACCAATTTTTTCTTTTAACCCAACGACAGGCGTATAACCTGGCAAGCTGACCTGGCCAGCTTTGAGTGTTTGTTCCATTGTACTTTCCCTTTTGAGGTTGGTTTTTTAACCTGAATCCGTAAGGTTTTGATTGCACCGGAAGAATTTTACCAATTTAAT
>NZ_JAHHPO010000272.1 GCF_024606365.1 Endozoicomonas sp. ONNA2 | reverse complement strand
CATGAAAATCTGTGTTCTCAGAGGTGAACTTAAGGCTGCTGAAGAATTCAAAACGCACTACAGGGCAAAACTTGATACCACTACTTTCCAGACAGTTCTGCAGGAAATGGCCCTGAGATTGAATGAAAAAAAGGCCGAATTACTATTGAACCTGGTCATGCCTGATGATGACGCTCAAGACATTGCCCTGAAAATCCTGGCGGAGGTGCTGCAAACCAGATTGCCCAAGGCTAAGGACATGGGCGTGACAGAGTTCTGCGATACCATGTCATTTACCAAGCTGTTTTTCCGCCATGGCATTGTCAATTCCGCCCTGATTGATACCGCGATGAGATTCTATATGCTCAGGGGGCAGCCCAAAAAGGCACAGGAGATAAAAAGCGAATTTATTGATCAAACCGATCAGGCGGTCGGCAGCAGTCACCAGGCAAGACCACAACTGCTTCAGCCTGCGCTGGATGAGGGCAGTCTGCGTGCGCAATTGCTCGAAGCGATAAAGAACAGCAACATGAATACAGTGTACTGGTTGAAAAATCAGGCAGCCATGCACGATATCGTCAGTCCAGCCACCTGGCAGGAAGCCCTGAACGTTGCCCTTGACTGCGAAAATCCTGATATTGTAGCGGCCCTGCTGTCTTGACTGACAAATTGCCTGCACTCATCTCTCATCGTAAGTAATCAGCTGTCAACAGTTCGTGCCCATGAGGCGCTTTATTATCGACAGCTCATCAAACCTTCCAAACCATAAAAACTCAGGGGAAATATCTTTAATGATGTCAAAAAAAGTCTGTATCGACACTCCAACAGGCAGTTGCTGAAACTTTTCGCTCCCATTGCTGTCCAAGTTGGTAAATATAAATATTTTGGTTAATTTTTATGCAAGCTATCAACGGTCCATCATGCATGGCTTCGACTTTAGCCTCTAACACGGTCGGCATAAGCAATGACGATAAAAGCGTATGCGTCATCTGTCAGGAGGAATTCGATAAAAACATCGTTGTAGCTCGCTACGGACATGCATATCACTTTGTACACCGTAAATGTCCTAAATGTATTGGAGACTGGAAAATTGCCTCTGCCACCCCGGTGGCACAGGAAGCAACAATCCGTAACGAGAACTGCTCTCAGGCACAACGGCTGATCAATGACCGCAGCGCTATCCTGACCGCAGATACTCTGAAAGTGGCCCTGGAAAATGCCGCAGAAACCCTCAATATCGCACAGGCCAAGCCATTACTTGAATTGTCATCGTCCGAACCGGTCTATCAGGCAGTTGCCCTGGCGGTATTGGATAGTTTCTTGCAAAAAGCCATGGCAAGGGTTGTGAATATGAGTGACCTCAGATTCCGCGACACCTTCCACGGCACCTTCCACGGCACCTTCCACGGCACCTTCCACGGCACCTTCCACGGCACCATGGAATTTACCCGTTTTTTTTTCCGCCATAACATCGTTAACCGAGAGCTGGCGAATATGGCCCTGAAAATCTGTGTTCTCAACAATAGGTTTGAGGAAGCACAAGAATTCAAAACAAACCAGACACAGCTTGAGGCCAGTACTT
>NZ_JAHHPO010000271.1 GCF_024606365.1 Endozoicomonas sp. ONNA2 | reverse complement strand
GCCCGTACTGATGCCATTGCCGTTACCGGTTTTGAAGATGCTATTGACCGTGCCAGGGCTTATTCTGAAGCAGGTGCGGATATGCTGTTCGTAGAAGCACCGCAGACCATCGAACAGATTGAGAAAATTGCCAGACAGGTGCCTGGTCCCAAGCTGATCAACATGTTCTACAGTGGGAAAACACCACTGGTACTCACTGCCGACCTGAAAGCAATGGGCTATCAGTTGATCATTATTCCCTCTGACCTGCAGCGGGCGGCAGTGACCGCAATGCGGGATGTACTGAAGGTGATCAAGCGTGACGGCAACAGTGGCGCTATCGCCGATGGCATGATGACCTTCCAGGAACGTGAACGGCTGGTGAAAACCAAAGAGTTTCTGAATCCATAAAACAAAAAAAGTGGAGATGTGCCATGACGACAAACTCTGGGGCAGACAAGAAATTAAGCGGCGCTGGTCTGCGTGGTCAGTCCGCAGGTGAAACCGCGCTGTGTACCGTGGGCAAAACCGGTTCAGGCCTGACTTACCGTGGTTACGATATCAACGAGCTGGCAGATAAGGCCCAGTTTGAAGAAGTCGCGTACCTGCTGCTTTATGGCAAACTACCGAACCGCGCTGAACTGGACGCCTACAAAATCAGGCTCAAGGGCCTTCGCTCCCTGCCCGATGCCTTGAAAACAGTCCTTGAACAGATTCCTGCTGATGCTCACCCCATGGATGTGATGCGAACCGGTTGTTCCATGCTGGGAAACCTGGAAACCGAACAGGATTTTTCACAGCAGCACGATCATATTGACCGCATGCTGGCCATTTTCCCCGGCATGATCAACTACTGGTACAACTTCAGCCACCACGGTGTCCGGGTAGATGTTGATACCGATGCGGACTCCATTGCCGAACAGTTTCTCTGGACGTTGCACAACAAAAAGCCTGAGCCACTTCATGTTCAGGTAATGCACGCTTCCCTGGTGCTTTATGCCGAGCATGAGTTCAATGCTTCAACCTTTACCGGCCGCGTTTGTGCTTCCACCCTGTCTGACATCCACAGCTGTGTGACCGGTGCCATCGGCTCATTGCGTGGCCCACTCCACGGTGGCGCTAACGAAGCGGCCATGGCAATGATCGAGAACTGGCGCTCGCCTGAAGAGGCCGAAGCGAAGATCATGGCCATGTTGGCACGCAAGGATAAGATTATGGGCTTTGGCCACGCCATTTATCGCGAGTCTGACCCCCGTAATGCCATCATCAAGAAGTGGTCTGAAAAGTTGTCTGAGCAGGTGGGTGATAAATATCTCTATGCCGTTTCCGAGCGTGTTGAGGCGGTCATGTGGCGGGAGAAAAAGCTGTTCTGTAATGCCGACTTCTTTCATGCCTCTGCCTATAACTTTATGGGCATTCCTACCAAGTTGTTTACACCGATCTTTGTTTGTTCGCGGGTAGCTGGCTGGACTGCCCACGTCATGGAGCAGCGGGCCAACAACCGCATTATCCGTCCATCTGCAGACTATACCGGGCCAGAAAGCGCAGAATGGGTGGCTATTGAAGACCGCGATTAACCACAAAGACCACCAGGCGCACAGAGAAAAAAGCTACCTTTGTGCGCCTGGTCGTTTATAACAGTAAATGACTTGCCCGGTGGACGTTCGACGTATGAACACTGATTTTCGTAAACCCTTACCCGGCACCCGGCTGGATTATTATGATACGCGTGCAGCCGTGGAAGCGATTCAACCGGGTGCCTATAACACCTTACCCTATACCTCAAGAGTATTGGCCGAGCAGCTGGTTCGCCGCTGTGACCCGGCTACTCTGACCGACTCCCTGAAGCAGATTATTGAGCGCAAGCGTGACCTGGATTTCCCCTGGTATCCAGCCCGTGTTGTCTGCCATGATATTCTTGGCCAGACCGCCCTGGTGGATCTTGCCGGATTGCGGGACGCCATTGCCGGGCAGGGCGGTGATCCTGCCAGGGTTAACCCGGTTGTACCAACCCAGTTGATTGTTGATCACTCTCTGGCCGTTGAACATGGCGGTTTTGATCCGGATGCCCTGGAAAAAAACCGGGCTATTGAAGATCGCCGGAACGAAGACCGTTTTCATTTTATTGAGTGGTGCAAAACTGCCTTCGAGAATGTTGATGTGATTCCCGCAGGGAATGGCATCATGCACCAGATCAACCTGGAGAAAATGTCCCCGGTTATCCAGGCCCGTGATGGTGTCGCCTATCCCGATACCTGTATCGGTACCGACAGCCATACTCCCCACGTGGACGCCCTGGGTGTTATCGCCATTGGGGTTGGTGGCCTGGAAGCGGAAACCGTGATGCTGGGCCGTCCTTCCATGATGCGTCTTCCGGATATCGTCGGTGTTAAGC
>NZ_JAHHPO010000270.1 GCF_024606365.1 Endozoicomonas sp. ONNA2 | reverse complement strand
TCATCAGGAACGCTGAGTTTAAAATGGGAAAGTTATTTTTAGACGACTCCCAAGTTCATCAATTGCACCCAGAGTGAGGCAATCATCCCCGAAGCGCCCAATAACAACGTGATCAGGGTACTCTGGGGAAGCCGGGTCAGCAGGAAAATAAAAGGCGTCACCATCAGGGACACGACACTGAACCGCTCAATCATCATGGCAATTTTCAGTCGCCTCTGACGGCGCATAAATCCGGGGTGCTGCTCCTGATGCTGCAAGGCATGGCCGACCTCATGGGTAGCAACGGCGACAGCAGCAATGGACTTACCCCGATAGTGCCAGGAGGAGAGGGAAACCACCCGGTTTTC
Source organism: Endozoicomonas sp. ONNA2 (assembly GCF_024606365.1). Taxonomy (GTDB): domain Bacteria; phylum Pseudomonadota; class Gammaproteobacteria; order Pseudomonadales; family Endozoicomonadaceae; genus Endozoicomonas. The sequence continues at coordinate 1,023 of NZ_JAHHPO010000270.1, read as the reverse complement.
CGGGTCATAATAATCCTCACCCTCCTGGCCTTCACGAACGGATACACCGTCCAGCTGGAATCTCTCAATCAGGTGCTGCGCCAGCTCGCCGCCGGTGCCCTGAAGATCCGGTCGGTCCTGGCCATATTTACGGAGCGTGTGCCTGACCCAGAACTGAGGCCCAAACACCAGAATCAGAACCGCCAGCAATATCAGAATCAGAGGCATTTAATCCGGATCCTCAGTCTCCAGTCGGTCGATCTCTTCCCGAAACTCATTGAGATCCTTGAAATGACGATAGACGGAAGCAAAACGGATATAGGCCACTTCATCCAGTTGCTTTAGCTCCTGCATAACCTCCTCGCCCAGAATCCGGGAACTCACTTCCCGTTCACCCATGGCCCGAAGACGATGAGTAATACGGCTTAACGCTTCTTCCAGCTGCTCAACGCCTACAGGCCTTTTTTCCAGGGCTCGGGACATTCCCGCCCGCAGCTTGTCTTCATTAAAAGGTTCACGAGTACCATCCCGTTTCACCAGCCTTGGCATCAGCAGTTCGGCAGTTTCATAAGTGGTAAAACGTTCAATGCAAGACAGGCATTCACGACGCCTGCGCACCTGGGTGCCTTCTGCAACCAGACGCGAGTCGATCACTTTTGTTTCAGCAGCACCACAGAATGGACAATGCATTGCGCCTGTGAATCCTTCAGTTTTTAAGGGGATCAGATGGGTACGATTAACTAACCCGGATATTTCATAAACGTGCTCCCGATCTCGCCATGAGGTTGTCCGAGAATAGCGCCCGATGCGAGGATTGCGAGAAATTGAGGCTAAAAATTTTGTTCAAGGCACAGCAGCTTTCAGATTCATCTTTTTCAACTTTAGCGGTCACTCTTGGGGTAGACATTAACGAATTTTTCCTGATAGTACTATTGTTCATTCTTTCTTTAGCTTCTGCGATCGAGTGCAGGCGGGTTGGTTTCCAGGTGTTGCGGGTCTTGAATTGGAACCACGAAGAGCACAAAGAAGAGCTTTTCTTTTCCT
>NZ_JAHHPO010000269.1 GCF_024606365.1 Endozoicomonas sp. ONNA2 | reverse complement strand
CCTCGAAACTCCGTTCGTCCTGAGCCTGTCGAAGGGCGTGTACTCCGGCCTCGATATCTTGCCAGTCATCCTTCAACTCCGCTCAGGATGAACGGAGACCGAGTTTAAGATGTCGGAATTAATTAAGGACGATTCCTAAGAGGCATATCAGATGATGACCGATAAGACAAAACCACTACATATATATTAATTAATAATACTTTAATTCTGGTTAATTTTTGAGAAATCGCCTAAAAATAGCCAAGTAATAAAATACATTAATCAATATGTTGTATCCTGTCCAATTGGTTATTACAAAGTATAGATGCTGAATAGTTAGCCTAACAAAAAGTCTTTATGCCAGACGCCGGGCAGTTTTAGGGTGCCCGAGAATCAACCCAAAGACATAAACGACAGTTTGCTGGTTATCAGTAAGATTCATAAGGTTCTGATTCATAGCCGGATTCATAACCTTCATCTTCATAAGAGCGACCAGTGCTACCTTTCTTGTGCTCTTTCTCTTTTTGAATTCTCTGATAAATCTCTTCCCGATGAACAGCAACTTCTTTCGGTGCGTTAACACCGATACGCACCTGATTACCCTTTACACCCAGAACTGTGACAGTGACCTCGTCCCCAACCATAAGGGTCTCTCCTACGCGGCGAGTCAGAATCAGCATTTCAATCTCCTTATTTACATCTCTGTTAAGTCTACAACCGTCAATTCTGAGCACGCTGTTAAATTGGTTAGAAGCTGATGAAATCACCTGGAATGGTTGCGTGAAATTACACGACACAAGCCAAAATTAAGACAATAGTTCATCTGAGTTACTTGACCTTTAAACTGCTTGAGTACTCAGTTCAAAGTAATATAGTATATGCCAGCTTAACCATTCATGCTTAAGAATTATTCAGCAAACCCAGTCTAGTCACCAAGTTCAAGATTTCCATTCGTATTTCTACCTGCCGGAAATGATTTGATGACTTGATGATCCTGCTCGTTCCCTGCCTGCAAAGGTGGAATCGGAACAGACAGCCCCCTCGCAGGGATCAGAATTTTAGTTTATATGTAGATTTAGACCCCATTATCTTCCGTTGGTTCCCTGTCTAGCTCAAAAGCTGAGTGGAGCGCCCGAACAGCAAGTTCCAGGTATTTCTCTGCAATGATAACTGAGACCTTGATTTCGGACGTTGAGATGATCTGAATGTTAATCCCTTCAGCCGCCAGCGCTTCGAACATCCTGGTGGCTACCCCCGCGTGGGAGCGCATGCCAACGCCTACAATCGAAACCTTGGCGATTTTCATATCACCGTGGTATTCACGGGCTTCAAGCTCTGCAACAATCTGCTCAACCACCACTTTTGCCCGATCATAATCATTACGATGAACGGTAAAGGTGAAATCGGTGGTCTTGTCCGCAGCGGTATTCTGGACAATCATATCCACTTCAATATTGGCACGGCTGACCGGACCCAGAATCCGCGATGCCACACCGGGAATATCGGGTACACCCTTAATCGTTAGCTTGGCTTCATCTCGGTTGAATGCGATGCCGGAAACTACCGGTGACTCCATGGCGATACCCTCATCCAGTGTAATCAGTGTTCCAGGACCATCCTGGAAGGTATGCAGAACTCTCAGGTTAACATTGTATTTGCCCGCAAACTCAACGGCCCTGATCTGCAGGACCCTGGAGCCCAGACTGGCCATTTCCAGCATTTCCTCAAAGGTGATCTTGTCCAGACGACGGGCCCCCTCAACCACCCGCGGATCAGTGGTGTAAACACCATCGACATCCGTGTATATCTGGCATTCATCCGCCTTCAGGGCAGCCGCCAGAGCTACCGCTGTGGTATCCGAACCACCCCGGCCCAGGGTGGTGATATTATCTTGTTCATCACGCCCCTGAAAACCGGCAACTACGACCACTCGCCCCAGCGCCAGGTCCCTGACGATACGTTCGGTATCTATCCGCTTGATGCGGGCCTTGGTATGGGCACTGTCAGTCACAATGGCTACCTGGCCACCGGTATAGGATGTGGCAGGACAGCCCCGCTCATTCAGGGCCATACTCAAAAGAGCAATGGTCACCTGCTCGCCCGTGGACAGAAGAACATCCATCTCCCGTGGCGTCGGCTGTGACTGCATGGATCGGGCAAGCTCCACCAGTCGGTTGGTTTCACCACTCATGGCGGAAACCACCACGACTACGTCGTGCCCCTGTTCGCGGAACCCTTTGACCTTATCAGCAACCCCCTGAATGCGTTCAGTGGTGCCTACTGAGGTGCCGCCAAATTTCTGTACTATCAGCGCCATCTTGTTCGTTCTACTTCAATCAGCCATAACCTGTGGTCAAGCTTTCCTGTACCAGCTCCCTGCTGCAACGCCCAGAAAAGTTTAGAGAACCCGGGAGGCTGTCCAAGAATAGGCTGACCGGCTGCGGCTGCAATAAATTGGCCTAAAAATTCCTGTTTGTTCGTCAAATAGCCCCGCTATTCTCCATAGAGTCAGAAATTTTTAGCCTCAATTTCTCGTTCAGCGTCCCGGTCACTCAGGGAGGAGCCGGACAGCACAAGCTGCCATCTCTATCATTCAGTCGACGGCAGAATGTACCATGAATCGCCTCCGGGTGTATGCCCCGAAGCAATAAAAAAACGGGCTGCCAAATCAACCCGTTTTGACAGTTACCGGTCAGAATCGCTAACAACCTTGTCCAAATCCCTTACAATTGAGCTTCCAGCCACCCCTTAATAGACGACATTGCTTTTTCAAGATGTTCCGGCTGAGAACCACCGCCCTGGGCAAAATCAGGACGACCACCGCCTTTGCCACCCAGCTGCCCAGCCACCATCTTCAGCAGATCACCCGCCTTGACACGACCGGTCAGATCTTTGGTCACACCGGCAGCCAGAGAGACTTTGCCATCCGTTTTGGTGGCCAGCAAAACGATGCCGGAGCCCAGCTTGTTCTTTAGCTGGTCAACCATGTCACGCAGTGATCTGGGATCCACCCCCTCAAGTTCTGTGGCCAGCAGTTTAACGCCATGCACCTCTACCGACTGAGACACCAGATCAGAACTGCCAGCACTGGCCAGCTTCTGCTTCAGTTGCTGCAGCTCTTTTTCCAGACTCTTGCCCTGGGCAATCAGTGCCTGCAATTTGGCGTGGAGATTGTCCGGTTTGGCTTTTATCATACGACAAGCGTTGTCCAGCTCGGCAAGGCACGTCTGCACAAACGCGTCAGCGCCAGCCCCCGTCACCGCTTCAATACGGCGGATACCGGCGGCAATACCACTTTCCGCTGCAATTCGGAACGTCCCAATATCTCCGGTGCGACTGGCGTGAATACCGCCACACAGCTCGATGGAGAAGTTATCGGTCCCCATGGTCAGTACCCGCACCTGGTCATCGTACTTCTCGCCGAACAGCGCCATGGCACCCCTGGCTTTTGCAGCGTCCATATCCATCAGTTCAGTCTGTACCAGGGTGTTGGCACGAATCTGCTCATTCACCAGCTGCTCAATGGCTTTCAGTTCTTCCGGCTTGACCGCTTCCGGGTGGGAGAAGTCAAAGCGCAGACGCTCCGGATCAACCAGCGAGCCCTTCTGGGTGACATGATCACCCAAAACCTGTCTCAGGGCCCCATGTAGCAGGTGAGTTGCCGAGTGGTTCAGTGAGGTAGCATGACGCTTGTCAGCATCAACATCGGCGGATACTTCATCGCCAGACTTCAGTTCACCGCAGACCACTTCCACAATATGGAGGTGGTGATCACCCTGCTTGCGGGTATCTACAACACGAACAGAACCAGTGGCAAAATTCAGCAGGCCGGTATCACCCACCTGACCACCGGACTCGGCATAGAATGGCGTCTGTTCCAGGACAACCGTTGCCTGCAGGCCTTCGCCGATCTGTTCTACCTGCTCACCACCGACAAACAGGGAGTGAACGCGTGCCTGACCTGCCGTGCTCTCGTAGCCGGTAAAGGCGGTTGAGCCTTCAATCACCAGCTGGTCGTTGTAATCAACACCAAACTTGCTGGACGCGCGAGCCCGTTCACGTTGAGCCTCCAGTGCTTGTTCAAAACCCGCAATATCCACTTTCAGCCCACGTTCCCGGGCAATGTCTTCCGTCAGGTCTGCCGGGAAACCGTAGGTATCATACAGCGTGAACAGTGTGTCACCGCAGATCACATCCCCCTGCCCGCTCGCCTGCAGAGCAGTAATACTCTCTTCCAGCAGTTTCATCCCTTTATCCAGGGTACGGGCAAACTGTTCCTCTTCCTGCAGCAGGACCCGTTCAATTTGTACCTGGTTTTTCGCCAGATCCGGATACGCCTCGCCCATCACCTTCACCAGTGAACCCACCAGCTTATAAAAGAAGGACTCCCTGGCCCCCAGCTTGTGGCCATGACGGCAGGCACGACGGATAATACGGCGCAGCGTGTAGCCCCGGCCTTCATTAGACGGCATAACGCCATCGCTGATCAGAAAACTGCAGGAGCGGATATGGTCGGCAATCACCCGCAGGGAGGCTTCTGTTGTGGCAACGCCACCCAGGATATCAGAAGCATCGTTCAGCAGTGTCTGGAACAGGTCAATCTCGTAGTTGCTGTTGACATGCTGCATCACTGCAGCAATACGCTCCAGGCCCATACCGGTATCAACCGATGGTTTGGGCAGTGGTTGCATGTCACCGTCGGCCTGACGGTTGTATTGCATGAATACGATATTCCAGATTTCAATAAAACGGTCACCGTCTTCTTCCGGGGTACCCGGACGGCCACCCCGGATTTGGTCACCGTGATCATAGAAAATTTCGGTGCAGGGACCACAGGGGCCCGTGTCGCCCATTTGCCAGAAATTATCGGAAGCGTAAGGCGCTCCCTTGTTGTCGCCAATGCGGATAATATCCTCCGGGGCAACACCAATGTCGTTTAACCAGATATTGTAGGCTTCATGGTCAGAGGCATAAATGGTGACGCAAAGACGCTCTTCAGGCAGCTTCAGCGTGCCGGTCAGAAAGTTCCAGGCAAAATGGATCGCTTCTTTCTTGAAGTAATCACCAAAGCTGAAATTACCCAGCATTTCAAAGAAGGTATGGTGCCGAGCGGTATAACCGACGTTGTCCAGGTCATTATGCTTGCCCCCGGCACGCACACATTTCTGAGAAGTGGTGGCACGTTTGTAGTCACGTTGCTCGCGACCCAGAAAAGTGTTTTTGAACTGGTTCATCCCGGCATTGGTAAACAGCAGGGTTGGGTCGTCATGGGGTACCAGCGAGCTACTGGCAACCACTTCATGGCCGTTTTCCCTGAAGTATTCCAGAAAAGCAGAACGTATTTCTTTAGTCTTCATATACAGTTCCCACCGGGGGAGTTATCACTTGACAGCCATGAGCGGAAAAGGCCGCCCACGCCCAAACACGAAAATGGCAACAAAATCACAATGGCAGCATTTTCATGGTAAATTTACGCAAAGCGAGGATTATATAGAAACAGCAGAAAAAAATGATCACTTTGCCCGATCATTAACGGGCTAGTTACCGGGTTTTCTCACTACGATTATGAGGAAGACAAAGCGGCGTATATCTGGCTCCTGGAGAATCCCCGCTGGGCCAGGAAGCGGGCTTGCCGGGCTCTCTCTTTATTGCCAGGAGCAGAGGCTCCAAACTTTCGCTCTTTCACCGCTTTGGCCAGTTCATCCCAGTGGTCGTCCTGCTCCAGCAGGTATTGACCGATCAACTCGCTATCAATTCCCTTCTGAAACAGCTCCGATTTAATACGAACCGGACCGAAGCCTCGCTGTTGACGACTATAGACATAGCTTTCAACAAAACGGTCATCACTTTGCAATCGCTCTTCGCGCAAGCGGTTAAGCGCGTCAACAACCAGTGCCTGGGGAAAACGGCCCGAGAGTTTTCGGGCCAGTTCACTAAAACCGTGTTCCCGCCGGGCCAGAAGATCCATGGCAGCCCGACGGACATCGTTTACCGATTGAACAACTGCCGCAGACATTCAATCAGTCCGCCAGCAGTTCGTCCTGCTGCACGCTTGCCGCTGCATCGTCATCTTTTTTGCCAGCATCTTTCCCGGCTTCAGTTGCGGCTTTTTTTGCGGCGTCTTTCTCCGGCGTGCTCATTAACTCTTCACGAATCGTGACTTCGATTTCCGCCGCCACTTCCGGATTATCAGAAAGGTACTGGGCAGCATTGGCCTTACCCTGACCAATCTTGGTTCCCTTATAGGCATACCAGGCACCGGACTTGTCCACCAGCTTCAGCTTGACACCCAGATCAATCACTTCGCCCATATGGTAGATACCCTGACCATACAGAATCTGGAACTCAGCCTGACGAAATGGCGGTGATACCTTATTCTTCACCACTTTGACACGGGTTTCGTTCCCGATAACCTCATCGCCCTGCTTCACAGAGCCGGTACGACGAATGTCGAGACGCACAGAAGAGTAGAATTTCAGTGCGTTGCCACCGGTCGTGGTTTCCGGGTTGCCGAACATCACACCGATCTTCATACGGATCTGGTTTATGAAGATCACCATGCAGTTAGTTTGCTTGATGGAACCGGTCAGCTTACGCAGGGCCTGAGACATCAGACGGGCCTGGAGCCCAACGTGGGAGTCCCCCATATCACCTTCAATTTCTGCCTTGGGTACCAGGGCAGCGACAGAGTCAACAACGATGACATCCACGGCACCGGAACGGACCAGCATATCGGTGATTTCCAGCGCCTGTTCACCGGTATCCGGCTGGGAGACATACAGGTCATCCACATTCACACCCAGCTTACCCGCGTACTGGGGATCCAGGGCATGCTCCGCATCAACAAAGGCACAGGTGGCCCCCTGCTTCTGCGCCTGGGCAATAACACTCAGGGTCAGCGTGGTTTTACCGGACGATTCAGGACCGAAGATTTCAATGACACGGCCTTTGGGCAGACCGCCAATACCCAGGGCGATATCCAGTTGCAGGGAACCGGTGGAAATCGCAGGAATCGCTTCCTGCTTCTGGTCGCCCATCCGCATGATGGCACCTTTACCAAACTGTCGGTCTATCTGGCCAAGTGCTGCTGCCAGCGCTTTTTTTCTGTTATCATCCATTTTTCACGCCCTCAGTTCGATGCTGACTTCTTCAGGAACAGCTCAATAAAAATACTGTACATTTAAACATATACTGGATATTTGTCCAGTATATTTGTTACTTCGATTGGAACGAAGCTTTTTCAGGTTAACGTTTCAGGTCAATAGGGTCAGAACACCCTGCAATGCCTTGACAACCGTTTGCGCCCTGATTTGATCCCGATCACCCGCAAGATGAAAGTGCCTGGCGGCTGTTTCCTGCCCAGTACTCCAGGCAATCCAGACGGTTCCCACAGGCTTTTCCGGTGTCGCGCCGCCGGGTCCGGCAACGCCGGTCACGGCCAGGGAAATGTCGGTTGCCAACAGCTTGCGGACACCCCGGGCCATGGCGATAGCGACCTGTTCACTGACAGCACCGTATTTATTCAGCAACACTTCCGGCACATGAAGGAGATGCGCCTTTACGCCATTGGCATAGCAAATGACACCGCCATCAAACCAGGAAGAGCTACCGGGCAATGCAGTCAATACATGGCCAATACCACCACCGGTACAGGATTCCGCGATAGACAGGGTCCAGCCCCTGGACATCAGGAGTTCAGCAATTTCACTGACAATAGCGGACGTAGCAGAATGCAGTGTAGGTTCCATGGTCACTCGCCAGTGCGGTTATCAGAAGAGCCAATCAGGATGGGATGTTATAACACGAATAGGGGAAGTCTTCACACGTTATCATCGAATACCCCACAGCAATGTTGTCCAGGGAAACCTTGTCCTGAAAAATCCCGGGCAAGGCATACCCTCCGGTTATTCGAACGCCCTGAGGCTTTCCACCGTTATGGCATAGACAACGTCAGTGTATTCGGAGGTATTATTTTCAACCCTGATCACCCCTTCCAGCCAGTAGGGGGTGTAGCCCGCTTCTGTCACTTTTATGCCCTGGTCATAGCGAACAAAAATGGTCTGATTGGGGGGCGGTGGCGGTACATGAATACAGGCACCCAGGGTTGGGACCAGCAACAGCTCAGTGGCTGATTGATCCTTGCCAATATTCAGTGGCACCAGATAACCGGGAATTTTGACCCGTTGCAGATTCACACTGTCTACCGGAATTTTGCCCAGCGCCTCAACATATTCTATAGCCTCTTCCTGACTGATTTCACCGGCCTCATATTTGCGGACAATTTCCTCATCCACCGGCGGCATCAGGTCATCCCAGTTAATCTCTCTGACGGGAGGTTTTTCAGGGCTTGCAATCTTCGCAGCCAAGGCAAAATCCGCCAGCATAAAAGGTAGTATAAGCACCACGACCAGCCAGCCTGGGCGTTGTCTTCCTGCTATCATTGTTCGCTCTCCTACAGCCTGACCGTCAGACCATCCGCTAATGAATGCTTATAGGCTCGCCAGGCAGGCACTGCACCCAATATGGTCGCCGAGACAATAATAGCGACCGCCAGAATCAACTCATAAATACCCGGTAACCCAATGGTCATGTGCAAACCCAGCTGCATTGGCAATACCGGTTGAATGGCGAACAGCATTCCATACATCAGCAGGAAGCCCAATAGGGTGCCCGTGATGGCATAGATCAGGGATTCGGTTATCATCAGGGTAAAGATATGCCCGGGTCGGGCCCCGACTGAACGGAGAATGGCCATCTCTCTGCGCCGTTCATTCAGTGACGTCAAAATGGTGGTCAGCATGCCAACCAACCCGGCAATCACCACCATCACGGAAACCGCCAGCAATGCCTTTTCAGCCGAACCCACCAATTGCCAGAGCTCCCCCAGGGCAACACCCGGTAAGATCGCCGTCAGTGCCTCATGACGATACTCATTCACCGCCCGCTGATACCGAAAGGCCGCCACCCGGGACTTCAAACCAACAAAATAGGCGGTTATGCTGGATGGTTGCAAATCCATGGCCCGTGCCCTATCGGCGGAAACCGAGAACAGGGCATTCGGCGCCGTCCCATTGACCCAGTCAACGTGCAACGCCTCAATGCCCTCCAGAGAGATCATTACCGCCCGGTCCATAGGGGTGCCAGTGGGCTTTAACACACCAGAAATCCTGAAGGGTTTATCCTGATGCGATTGCAGGCTTCGGCTTTCAACCCCATGACTGAGTACAATTTCCCGACCAACCTGATAACCAAGAACTGCCGCCACCTCAGAACCCATCACCGCATCATAGAGATCATCAAATGGCTTACCATTGCTGAAGTGAATGGGCTGATCATCACCATAACGAAAGTGCTCAAACAGGGTTTGAGCGGTACCCACCACGCGAAAGCCCTGATGGGAGTCTCCCAGGGCAATGGGGATAGTCCAGGCGACCGCCGGATTGGAGGACAACTCCTGGTATGTTTCCCAGGTGATGTTATTGGTGGCATTACCCAGATGAAACACCGAATAGAGCAGCAGGTTAAGTGAACTGCTGCGGGCACCGACCACAAGATCGGTACCGGACACAGTACTGGTAAAACTGTTCCGGGCCTCAACCCGAACCCTTTCCACGCCCAGCAGCAAAGCCACACTGATGGCAATGGAAAAAATGGTGAGCAATGCCGTGGTTTTCCGGTTACTCAGACTTTTCACCGCCAGATGCATTATTGACATCACATCACCTCCGGCTGGTCTACTGACCCTGGTCGATGCTGACTGGCCCGATTAATGTCATGCAAGGCAACAGAGCGATCAAACAAGGCTTCCAGGGCAGAGTCATGGCTGACAAAAACCAGCGTACTGCCAGCGGCCTCGCATTCAGCAAACAGCAAGCGAATAAACGCCTCACGGGTATCACTGTCCAACGCCGAGGTGGGCTCATCGGCGATCACCAGATCAGGACGGCCAATCAACGCTCTGGCTGCCGCCACTCTCTGCTGTTGGCCAATACTGAGTTCCGTCACTGGCCTGAGTAATAGCTGCGGATTGGTGAGTTCCAGATGGTTGAGCAGTCGAATCGCTTCCTGCCTGGCATCAACGCCCCTGGATTGCAGGTTGTCCCGGCGCATGCTGGCAAAACCCAGCGGCAGTGTGACATTGTCAACCACCGACAGGTAAGGGATCAGGTTAAACATCTGAAAGATAAAACCGATATGATCTGCCCGAAAATGATCCCGGCGTGCCGGGGAGAAACAACCAATGTCGTTTCTCAGCACCGAGACAGCACCGACAACCGGTGCAAGCACGCCGCCAAGAAGCCCCAGCAGCGTGGTTTTACCGGACCCTGAAGGCCCCCGGATAAACACCTTCTCACCCTGGTGGATCAACAGCTCCGGTATATCCAGAACTGCTGTTCCCGGCTGCCAGCCAAACTGGACATCCTTAATATGAATTACCGGTTGACCGAGACTGCTCATATCAGAAGCGCACCTCTGGTCGCTGACGGCTCATCTGACCGGCTATCTGGCCAGCATCGGTAAAGCCCTGAACTTGCAACTGCTCACTGTTGCCAAACCGCTGAAACAGCCGGGTAGAGATACTGTTGAGCCCGGCAATATTGGCACACTCATAAACATAAGTGGCGGCAATATCCATGTGTGCTGACTCATGGTGCTCATCGTGTGCCTGCTTCTCACGATGTGAGTCGTGGTGAGCGTGATGGTCATCGTGCCTATGCCTGCCATGGTGTGAGTCGTGGTGGCCACCATGGTTATGATGATCTTCTCCATGCTCACCGTTGACCGCCGCCGATGCCGCTTTCAAGGTACAAGACGCCGCTGGTGTAAAAGACCATAAATCACCTTTTTCAAGCGCCTGCAGGGCATCTTTAAGTTGCTTGCGCTGAACGTCCGAACGGATGGATTCAAAGCCAAGAATATCAAACCCCGGCGTTGCCAGTTCAATATGAACCTGACGACCTTCAATGGCAAAATTCAAATGACCGGCTCCATGTACATGGACATCGGCCTGTCGATATCCATCGGCGAAAAGACCTGATGAAACCATGGCACAGGCAACAACGGCCATTTTTAAAACGTGACGCATACACAATTCCTGAAAGAAAATAATCAATAAACCTTCTTGGTACAGACTTTATATCTTCTGCGATTCCTTTCGGTATAGCCCTCACCATGTTCTGAAAGGATCAGTACCCAATCTGAAAATGATAATTGTTATAACATAACAAATACCAAATCTCCAAAAGATGAAGCCAGAGTCTATTGATACGGTGTTTGATCAGGCATCAGGACCTGAACAGCACCGGATTATTTTACCTGAAAACCAAACATTGAGGTTGTTGTCAAAAGGCCATCCGACCCAATGGCTGAGGGGGTGGGTCCACTGCCACTCTAAGTAGCTAACCATATGAAATCATATATTTCTGACTCCTTGTGCTGGCACTGTG
>NZ_JAHHPO010000268.1 GCF_024606365.1 Endozoicomonas sp. ONNA2 | reverse complement strand
GAAGAAATTAAAATTATTTTTTAATGAGTCAGTACTCTACAAAGTAATGTCTACCACAATGAGCAAGAATGGTAAGCCACTGGTTGCAGCCAGAGAATCCACTGAGATACGAGGGTATATCAAGAATCAATTTTCCCGGAATATTTGCCAGTTCCCTGAGAATCATATTCTTCAGCATTTTGGGGCGCTTGGTAACCTGCCGCCAGAAACGATGGCGGAAGTTCAAAGAAAATTCATCAGCGGTATCATGAATAAAGCCGATTTTCTGAATTATATTGTTGACATGTTTAAAACTGATTCTGAGTTACTTGAGCTGATAAGAAGGCGAAATGTTGAATTTTCAGTTTGGCATGGCAAGACACAGAGTAACAGCGAGTTATTGATGGAACAGTACAGTCCGGATTCACCAGGACTCTCTGAACAGGAGATTATTGAAGGGGCAGCTAACGTTGCTGATTCTCGCACGCGGTTCATGAATGATGATATTTACCAATTCATCGACGGGAAACTGGACATGTTCTGGGATGACATTATACGAGAAACCCACCGGTAACCAGATCACCCGTGCTGAACCAGCCAGGGTGAATTTAGCGACTTAATACTCAATAGTGAGATTTTTCAACCAGTACTTTGCCATCACCCGGTAAAGCACCAGAATCGCTTTAGTCACTTCTTCCATCAAGGCGCAGATAAACACCAGATACAACGGCCAGTGCCAGATATTTACAGCGATCCAGGTCAGAGGTACACCCACAAACCACATACCAATGATATTGATGGCGGCCGTGGCTTTCACATCGCCACCGCTGCGCAGAACACCCACAATCCCTGTCAGGTTGATGACCCGAATACAGAGGGCAAAACCGGCAATGATCAATACCTCGCTGGCCATTGTCAGGGTGTCACCCTGAAATTTCCCGAACATATTGACGATCTGCTCATTGAAGATCAGGGTAACAAAGCCAATCACCAGGGCCATTGCCGGGGCGGCCAGCATAAAATAACGGCTCTGTTTCCAGGCGAGTTCAAATTCTCCGGCGCCGAGTTCCTTGCCAAGTATGATCGAGGTAGCAATGGCAAACCCGATAAACAGCGAAATCAGCACGCCTTCAACGGAGGAGACGGTGCTCATCACCGCCAATTCAACAACCCCCATCTGGGCAAACATCAGGTTGTAAAGCACCAGACCAAATGACCAGAGGCCATCCTGAATCAGCATGGGAACGCAGATGCCCATGTATTTAAGCCAATGCTTGCGGTTTTTGCATTGCAGCAGGTCGGCCTTTACCGGCTTGAGGCCAGGACGAACCTCGAGAATGTAATAGATAAGTAAGCCCACCTGAATCAACCGCGAAACCGTGGTTCCCCATGCAGAACCGGCAACCCCAAGGGCCGGAAAGCCAAAATGGCCATAGATAAGCAGATAATTAAACAACACGTTCATAACAATGGTGATAAAACCAATGCGTGTTGGTATTTTTGCGTCGTTGTTGGTTCTCAGGATAGCTTCCAGGGGAATGGTGATTGCTATGCACAGAAATGAGGGAGCGGTGATGACCAGGTAGCTGCTGCCCAAAGCTTTCAGGGCAGAGTCATCACTGACCAGGCCCATGATCTGTCCCGGAAAGAGCAGGTACGCAATGGCAAATGGGGTAGTAATGGCCAGTGCCGCGGTAATGGTCTGAACCAGCGTTCTGCGCACGCCATCCATATTTCGGGCGCCAATATACTGTGCGGCCAAAATGCTCATGCCACTGCCCAGGGCAGCAATCAGAATCAGGTTAAAAAAGAAAATGCGGTTGCCCATGCCTACCGCAGCAACTTCTGTTTCACCCAGCATGGACACCATGAATATATCGATCAATCCCAGCATGGAAAACATCATGGATTGCAGGGAGATAGGCAGTGCCAATTGCCAGATATTGCGCAGGAAGTCCCGATCCCGGGCTGGGTTTTCAGTTGTTTGACTGGTCATAAAGCGACTACCAATTAATGGGGTCTAAAGCACGTTTCAATCCGTGAAGGAGTAGAGTAGTCTCATTCGGATATAAACAGCCATGAACGGTGTAGCATCCTCTTTAGGGTTATGCGGGAGTGATGCAATAACATGATAAAAAGCTATATCGTCATATTTGAAAGCCACTGTACTATTATAGTCGTATAAAATAAAAGTCGGATTTCTCCCTGGCTCTCCCTTGAGAGTACCCGTCCTTTTATAACTTTAAATAATAAATAGCTAGCAAAAATTTTTATATTTGTTCTTTCTTATGCTGGTAAAATCCTACCACCCTTATGCCAACACAGCTTTAGCAATAACGAGAAAAACATGGACTATCTGCCTTTATTCCTACAGGTACGTAACCTGCGTTGTCTGGTGGTGGGTGGTGGCAATATCGCCCTGCGTAAAATCAGGCTTCTCAAAGCGTCTGGTGCCAATGTTCGAGTGGTAGCCAGAGAGATATCTGCAGATATTCGCGAGTTTCTTGCCAGCGGTGATCACCAATTGCTGGAAAAACCATTTGCTAACCATGACCTGAACGATGTTTGCCTGGTTATTGCGGCAACGGATGATGAGCACGTTAACCGCCAGGTAGCCATGTTGGCGCAGCAGCGACAGCTGTTTGTTAATGTGGTGGATGATGCCGATGCCGGTAATGCTGTCATGCCGGCAATCGTTGACCGCTCTCCGGTGGTGGTTGCCTTTTCAACCGGTGGTAAAGCACCGGTTCTGGCCCGGCTCCTGAGGCAAAAAATGGAAACGTTGTTGCCCAAGGGGTATGGCCGCCTGGCGGCGCTGGCCGGTGAATGCCGGGATATGGTCAAGGCCAGGTTCAGCCAGATCAATGACCGCCGGTATTTCTGGGAGAACGTATTGTCAGGGCCTGTAGCGGAAAAAGCTCTGGCGGGGGATTTACCGGG
Source organism: Endozoicomonas sp. ONNA2 (assembly GCF_024606365.1). Taxonomy (GTDB): domain Bacteria; phylum Pseudomonadota; class Gammaproteobacteria; order Pseudomonadales; family Endozoicomonadaceae; genus Endozoicomonas. Next base: position 987 of record NZ_JAHHPO010000268.1, on the reverse strand, counting down.
GGCCCGGGATTTGCTTGAACAGACCCTGGAAAACACCGCTGTACAGCACACCGGCGAAGTGTATCTGGTGGGCGGCGGTCCGGGGGATCCTGATCTTCTGACATTCAAGGCCTTGCGGTTAATGCAGCAGGCCGATGTTGTGCTTCATGACCGGCTGGTATCTGAAGATGTTCTGGCACTTTGTCGCCGGGATGCAGATTATATCTACGTTGGCAAAAAACGGGATCGACACACCCGACCCCAGGAAGAAATCAATGCCCTGTTGGTCGAATTGGCCAAAGAGGGTAAGCGAATTCTGCGATTGAAAGGTGGCGATCCCTTTATTTTTGGACGTGGTGGCGAAGAGATTGAAACACTAGCCAGTGAGGGTATTCCTTTTCAGGTGGTGCCCGGTATTACTGCGGCTTCCGGCTGTGCCAGTTATGCCGGAATTCCCCTGACCCATCGGGATCACGCCCAGTCTGTCCGTTTTGTCACGGGGCATCTGAAAGATGGTAGACATACCCTGAACTGGAATGAAATGCTGGACCCCGGTCAAACACTGGTGTTTTACATGGGATTACTGGGGCTTCCCCTTATCTGCCAGGCGTTAATTGATCATGGCAGGAATGGCCAGACGCCCATAGCCTTGATTCAACAGGGTACTACCCGGCATCAACGGGTCTTTACCGGAACCCTGGCCACCATTAATACATTGATTGAGTCCGAAAAGGTAAAGGCTCCGACAATTATCATCATTGGCAGCGTAGTTGGCCTCAGGGACAAATTAAGATGGTGCCAGGAGGCTGTCCGAGAATAGCGCCCGACTGGGCGCCCCCGTAGCGAGGAAGACAGAAAATTGAGGATAAAAATTCGGTTTTGTGCGGTGAATAGCGGGGCTATTTGCCAAACAAAAGCGGATTGTTAGACCAATTTGCTGTCGCCGCAGCAGTGCAGTCTCTTACGATAGACATTAAGCATCTATCTATTAATTCCAGAAGCAAAAGC
>NZ_JAHHPO010000267.1 GCF_024606365.1 Endozoicomonas sp. ONNA2 | reverse complement strand
GATGCCTTAATTGGGCTCGTCCGGGTCTGCGAGGGCTGAGGGCGGTAACGTCCTCTTCTGCTCGGAATTGTGCAAATCTCTTTCCTCATCACCATAAACGGCAATTGGAAAAGCTGGGGTAAGGTCTTTGATTGTGCAAATCTCTTCCCTCATCACCATAAACGGCAATTGTTATGCACGATGAAAGACCTGACCCTGATTTTCTGATTTTTCTGACCCTTTCAGCTTTTGACGTATCTGCTAACTGACAATAACCTGCACTTTCTTTAACACATCCGCAACCGTATTTTTTGGTGCTTTTTCCACAAATCTGGCCATTCTTTCTCTGAAATCGATCACTCTGATTTGTTGGCACAATACGACGCCCGACACATTTTTACCATTGATCACAACTTCAAATCCGTGCCCTCTGATGGTCGATGTAATGGGCGCAACCAAGGCTAATTTAACCTTTGTATTGAATAGCTTTTGGGAGAGTACCAAAGCGGGCCGTAGTTTTTGAATTTCCGCCCCCCTGGTCGGATCAAAATCCAGCCATACTACATCACCACGATCAGGTATATACCCTGTTTTCATCACAACATCTCCTGTCCCCCGGGGTCGTCGTTGAGCCATTCCCTGTCTTCATCATCCTGCAAGTCAAAGGCGTTGTCAGGGCCAATTGCCAGCAAGTCATCCAGAGTGTATTCATCCGTTGGGTTGGCAATGGGTTTCAGGATAATCTCTCCATCAACTGCCACTATTTCTACGCTGCTATTGATTTCTATACCAGCTTGAGCAAGCGCCTTTGCCGGCAGTCTCACCGCTGCACTGTTACCCCATTTCTTTATCTCTGTTTGCATATTGTCTTCCTCATCATCTCACACTATGTATATACAAATGTATATACTACATTCTTTGGAAAATGTGTCAACTCGTGTAACGTCTGAATAGACTAAACAACAGTCTACCGGTGGAGTGCCCACCTTACTGGTGATCAGTAAACGGGGTGACACCTAACTGCGAACCTTTCGGATACACGGAGGCAGAACCGTTGTCAGGGTAGCCGATAAACACGACGATCGACGTAATAATTGGGTTAAAGAGCTTGATCAGCGCAGGGGCAAGAATATATCAGCGGTGGCAGTTGCCAATAAGAATGCACGCATTGCCTGGGCTGTGTTAACCAGGAAAGCTGGGGTCATATATGGTCCGCCATGAGCAGACAGTGACCAGTGCCTTCAGGATGCCTTCGGGCTATGGGGGGCGGGTGGTGGAGGGGACGGGTGTTGTTCGACAGCTTGAGGCGGCACAGTCGGTAAGTGAACTGGTTTGAGGTGGAAGTAGACATTGATGGCCAGTGCGGCAAAGACCGACACGAAAAGGCCGCCAAAGGCATAGATGGCGTGACGGTTACGGGTATGAATCTCGATTCGGGTATCGGTGATGTCCCGAGTCAGGTGATTGATTTCCCGGCTGAGATCAATTCGTAAATCGCTGATGGATTGGGTCAAATCCGCTTTCAGTTCATAGTACCTTTCATCGGTGCGGGCCTGTATCTGCAAGATCGCCTCCTGCAATACCAGCATATCTTTTTTACTGGCGTTGTGGTCGGGGTCCAGCGATGCACTGACCTGATGAGCCAGTTCGCCGTCGATGCCGATGTTTTTGAGCTGTTGGAACAGGGAGTCGGTCATGGAATACGCCTTTTTTTTATTCAGATGCACGGAAGCATAGTCAATGAGCAAGGATTCCGAGAACAAAAAGCAGGGCATCATTGACCCGCCCATGAATGTTCAGGATGCCTTTATCTTGCAAACCCGGATGCGCCAGATGACTGAGGCCATGCGGGAAGCCACCGGGCAGATCGGGGGGCATTGGCCAGTCGTTTGTGCGCTTTGATGATCTGGTGGCCGGTGGCGAAAAGCTGGAAAAGCTGGGGTCAGGTCTTTGTGGCGACAGGCTAAGCCTGAGAATGTGGGAGGTTCTATGAACTGAAATCATTCGT
>NZ_JAHHPO010000024.1 GCF_024606365.1 Endozoicomonas sp. ONNA2 | reverse complement strand
ATATTAAATTGGTAAAATTCTTCCGGTGCAATCAAAACCTTACGGATTCAGGAAAGTAGTTAGCCAATTGAAAACAATACTGAACTATTGTACTTCGCTGTCAACCGATGGGACGTCTTATCAACTCGGCGGCAAAAGCGGCAAAAAAATATTGAACATTTTCTTGTTTTATTGGTCATAGGCATTGTCAAATTCAACAATTATGAGTTGAATGATATCAACAGCCGAGGTGCCAGATGAATAATTCTTATAGAGAAATATGCAGAAGTATTGCCCCCCTGCTGGATTCCATGACTTTCAGGCAAGACTTGAACCCGGCAAATAATAATGGCGGGCATGTCAGGGCAATTCCTGATGTTCTGCCAGCCATTGGTCCTGGTGACGTTCATTTAACCAGGAATTTATGTGTCGCCCTGGAGCGCCGTGATGTGGTTAATCTGGAGCAAATACAGGCTTACCTTGCCAAAGGGGCTGATCTGAATCAACAGATTACTATTGGTGATTTGAGAGACTGTAATCCATTGCACAGTGCAGCCATATCAGGCAATGTAGCGGCGGTGACAGCCATCATTGCCTCGGGACAGTTGGCAAATATCAATGCTGTCGATGGGCATGGTTTTACGCCACTGGCATTGCTTTGTGGAGCCCGGGAAGAGAGCGCCAATTTCAGCTGCCGTTTTACCAGTGTGTCGGAGGAAAAAAGTGCAAGGCTTGTGGGTCTGCAGACCTTGCTTGGGGCAAACGCCGATCAGCACATATCAGATCGTAACAATTACAAGCCGGTCCACCATGCCGCCAGGCACAACTTCCCCGAGTTGATCAAACGCCTGGTGAAACATTACCTGACCACTGACATGAGTGGTGCCGCCCGTCCTGGCGATATCCTCAACTGTCCGGATCGACTGGGCAATACGCCACTGCACATTGCCGCCAGATACAATCAAGCGGATTCAACAAAGGCTTTATTGGACCTGGGAGCGAATGCCAACGCACTCAACCGGGCCGGGCAGACACCATTGCATCAGCTGTGTGTGTCTAAAAATAACGATAATAACTGCGGTGGTCGCACAGCCTGTTTGTTGCTGGAGCGTGTCGAAGATGCCGACCTTCAAGACAAAAAAGGAAAAACCTGGAGTAACTATGCTGGCCAGAACGGCATGGCACAACTTCTCAGATTTGTGAGAAACGACAGCAATTCGGCACTGTCCGACCAGAAGAGTAGAGCCGCCGTCAGATCTGCTGCCAAAAAGAATGTGAACACTGGCAGAAAATCAGGCATATCCCGGAGACAGTATGAACAGGTTTTCAAGTTCCTCAAGGAGCCGTCTACCCTGGCGCACTCCTGTCTGGTGGTTATTCGAGAGACCCTGAAGCAAAATTTGAACGCTGATGCTCCCCATTGCCATGGCACTTCCTGTATGGAGGATGCTGTGGCTCATTTACCCCTGCACCCCGTGTTACAGAAAGAACTGCTGGATGAAAATAGTTATTTTGATTGAGCCCCAGTTCGGGCGCTTGCTCCCGGACAGCCTACCTGGTAATTCATGCTTATACCAATCTTGCCTGACTACCATAATGAGCATGATCAGCTTGGCACTCTGGTGAAACCATGTGCCAGACTAATCGCGAAGTATTTACGGATGAATCTTTATTGGGGAAACGTTTATGTGCAAATTGCTTTCAGCTTTATTCTTTATTCTTCTTACTGCCGGAGCGCTAGCCAGGAGCTTTGAACTGTCGGTATATAATGATGGCTATTATTTATATTACGAATTCCCAAGGTTCGGTAATAATGCCTGGTTTGAAGTCACCATGGGTAAACGACGGGGTTTGGCAGGTGTTGTTGATCAGGTAAAAAATAAAGCCAGCAAATAACTTCTGGCTTATTATACCAATTCTGCCTTCTAATACTCCCTGACCAGTAGCATCATCCCCTGATGCCCCGTTACCGAGACTCTGCTGCCTTTTGCTACCGGCCTGTCTGATTCCAGGGCGACAGAATCGGTCGAACGATCATCCCGATAATAGGATATTTAGCTA
>NZ_JAHHPO010000266.1 GCF_024606365.1 Endozoicomonas sp. ONNA2 | reverse complement strand
GACGTTTATTATAGCAGCTGATTCATGACGTACGATCAGTGGTAATCAGGAAAGCCCGAGCGACTTGCTCAGGCTCGTTCGAGGGCGCAACAGTGGCTGCTGGAGGTAGAGTACTGGTTTGAGATAATTTATTCATTTCTGTTTCCTGTCAAGACCCGGAGGGCAGGTAAAGCCTTATGTCTTCTTTCAGGGTCAGGGGGTAGTCAGTGAAGCATCGGGTTATATCTTCGAAAAACGTGATTGAGAATTCCGTGACCAAATACACTCAAGACTTTTTGCAAGCTTTCAGGCATATAAATTTGAGGTATAGTTACATCCTTACATTGGAGTATAAAAACAGAAAATAGTTCAAATCACCTTTTGGAATGGTCAAGAGATGGCAGAACAGCAAAGAGCCTGTAGCCAGGAATATGTCCGGTGGTATCAAAAATTATTTATGTATTTGTCAGGTGACAAACTCCGTTCATCCTGAATGCTGAGCTTGACGACGTATCAAGGACGTGAACTCCGGGCTGATGCATTGTGGCTGGCACATTTCGGCTCAGGAAGAATGGAGATCAAGTTCTGAATAGGGGGGGTAATCAAGGGCTGTTTTTAAAACCGCCGGGGCCTGAAAACTCCGTTTTGCTGCGCAGATAGAATCACAATTTATCTGGCAAAACAGAATGTTTTATCCTCGATTTTCTGGCTACGGAGTCTCCCGGGCGGGGTCGCCCGGGCGGGGATGATTTTCAAACGACCATTGATTATTACTTCTCTTTGGGCAGAGTGTGCTCATATTGAACAATATTTTCTTCGTCCACACACTCCAGTTTTACATCAAACCCCCACAGACGGTGAATATGTTTGATGATTTCACCAGTGCTGTCCTTATCAAGGGGCCTGCCTTTATGCATGTAGTGACGAAGGGTCAGTGAGCGGTCACCACGAATATCCACGTTGTAGACCTGGATATTAGGCTCCCGGTTTCCCAGGTTATACTGCGCCGCCAGGTTTTCCCGCAGCTGTCGATAGCCGGTATCGTCATGGATGGCATCCACCTCAAGGTAGGGGTTAACTTCGTTGTCATCGATGCTGAACAGCCGCATATCCCGCATGACCTTGGGCGACAGGTATTGAAGAATAAAGCCTTCATCCTTGAAGTTTTCCATGGCGAAGTGCACCGCATCCAGCCAGTCGGTGTCTGCCAGGTCCGGGAACCACTCCCGGTCTTCAGACGTCGGATTCTCACAGATCCGGCGTATATCACGGAAGATATTGAAGCCCAGGGTGTAGGGGTTGATGCCGCTGTACCTTGGGTCATCAAAATCCGGCTGGTATACGACACTGGAGTGAGAGTGCAGGAACTCCATGATAAAGCCTTCGGTAATCAGGCCTTCGTCGTACATCTCATGCATCAGGTGGTAGTGCCAGAAGGTTGCCCAGCCCTCGTTCATCACCTGGGTCTGTCGTTGCGGGTAGAAGTATTGGGCCACCTTGCGCACAATGCGGATAATTTCCCGCTGCCAGGTTTCCAGCAGTGGCGCATTTTTCTCTATAAAGTACAGCAGGTTCTCTTCCGGATCCCTGGGGAAGCGAACGGTTTTTTTCTCCTTTTCACTCTCGCGCACCGGGATGGTCCGCCAGAGGTCGTTCAGGTTGCGCTGAATGTACTCCTCACGCTCCTGTGAGCGGGCCTTTTCCTGCTCCGCCGACATGGGCGTTGGCCGGACATAGCGGTTGACGCCCTGATTCATCAGGGCGTGGCAGGCATCCAGAACGTCCTCGACGGCGCTGATGCCGTACTTCTCTTCACATTTGGCAAGATAGCTCTTGGCGAACAGCAGGTAGTCAATAATGGCGCTGGCATCGGTCCACTGGCGGAACAGGTAGTTCCCCTTGAAGAAAGAGTTATGGCCATAGCAGGCATGGGCAATCACCAGTGCCTGCATGGGCATGGTGTTCTCTTCCATCAGATAGGCGATGCAGGGGTTGGAGTTGATCACTATCTCATAGGCCAGCCCCATTCTTCCCTGCTGGTAGTTTTGCTGGTTGCTCAGGAAGGTCTTGCCATAACTCCAGTGGTTATACATCAATGGCATACCAACAGAGGAATAGGCGTCCAGCATCTGCTCAGAGCTGATCACCTCGATCTGGTTGGGGTAGGTGTCCAGCCTGAACTTGTCCGCCAGCCGGGCAAACTCCCGGTCATAGGTTTCCAACAGCTCGAATGTCCAGTCAGAGCCGGTAGAGAGCGGCTCTTTTCTTTTTTTCGGTGTTCTCACCGGTGCTTCAGCTTCCAGCATGGCTTCCCTCCTTTTTCTCAAATAGGCGGCGGAAGGTTGGGTAAATGTCCGAATAACCGCGGATTTGCTGCATGGCAAAATGTCCCGGGTGTGCCTGCTCTATTGCCTTGTACTCATACCAGAGGTTCTGGTGATGGCGATCGGTAATTTCTACATAGGAGTAGTACTGGCAAACCGGCAGCAGCTTTTCCAGGATAAGATCGTGACATTTACTGGAGTCGGCTTCCCAGTTATCACCATCGGACGCCTGGGCAATATAAATATTCCACTCGTTGGGGGAATAGCGGTCAGTGATGATCTGGTCCGCCAGGCGCAAGGCTGTGGATACCACCGTGCCCCCGGTTTCCCTGGCGTAGAAGAAGTCATGCTCATCACATTCACGGGCTTCGCTGTGGTGCCTGATAAAGACCACCTCTACCGCTTCGTAGTTTCTCTCCAGAAACAGGTAAAGAAGCAGGAAGAAGCGCTTGGCCATATCCTTGATTTCCCGGGTCATGGAGCCGGACACATCCATTACGCAGAACATCACCGCCTTGCTGGAAGGCTGGGGCACTTTGGCCATGTTATTGAAGCGCAGGTCAAAATCATCAATAAATGGCAGGCGCTTCAACTTCTTGTTCAGTACGTTGATCTCTTCACGGAGCTTGCGGGCCTGAAGCTGGTCAACTTCTTCCGGGCTGACTTCCATCTCCCGCAGCTCACGCTTGAGGGTTCTGATCACTTTGCGGTCTTTGCCGGACAGTGCTATCCGCCGGGCATGGGCAGCACGCAGTGAGCGGACCACATTCAGGCGGTCAGGGGAGCCGGCGGTGGTGAAGCCGGCGCGCTTTAATTTGTAGTCCGTGCTGTCTTTCAGCTCTTTCCTGACCAGATTCGGCAGTGCCAGATCGTCAAACAGATACTCCAGAAATTCATCACGGTTGATCTGGAAGGCAAAGTCATCAGCGCCTTCACCGCTGTCACTGGCCTTGCCATCACCGGTGCCCTGGCCGCCGCCACCCGGTGGCCGCTGGATACGATCGCCCTGGTTAAACTCTTTATTGCCCGGATGAACGTGGCCATGATGGCCGCCCTGGCCATGGTGGAAAAACGGTTCATTCAGATCTTTTTTCGGGATGGTAATATTACTGCCGCTTTCAACGTCGGTGATTGAGCGTTGATCAACAGCATCCTGTACAGCCTCTTTGACCAGGCTGCGGTAACGCCTCAGAAAACGCTGTCGGTTGACAGTACTCTTCTTTTTCCCGTTGAGGCGTCGGTCGATTATGATGCTCATAAAGACGCTTCCCCGATAGTCGCTAATGTTCGCTTGAATGAGAGTTGCCCCGGGTAGTGCGGGGCAAGAGAGTTATGCCCGCCCTGTTACAGGCGGGTGTGTTTTTATTGCGACTTGCGAACCCGGATATACCACTCGGATAACAGGCGTACCTGCTTCTCGGTATAGCCATGGGCAACCATGCGTGAGACGAAATCAGCATGTTTACGCTGATCTTCCTGGGATCCCTTGGCATTGAATGAGATAACCGGCAGCAGGTCTTCTGTGTTGGAGAACATCTTCTTCTCAATCACCGTGCGCATCTTCTCATAGCTCAGCCAGCTGGGGTTCTTGCCATCATTATTGGCCCGGGCCCTGAGCACAAAGTTCACCACTTCATTGCGGAAGTCCTTGGGATTGGCAATGCCCGCCGGTTTCTCGATTTTCTCCAGCTCTTCGCTGAGTGCAGAACGGTCAAGAATATGGCCGGTATCCGGATCACGGTACTCCTGGTCCTGAATCCAGAAATCAGCGTAGGTGATGTAGCGATCAAAGATATTCTGACCGTACTCAGAGTAGGACTCCAGGTAGGCGGTCTGAATCTCCTTGCCCAGGAACTCGATGTATTTGGGCGTCAGGTACTCTTTGATAAACGACAGATAGCGGTCATGTATCTCTTCCGGGAACTGGTGCTGTTCAATCTGTTGTTCCAGAACGTACAACAGGTGTACCGGGTTTGCCGCCACTTCTGAAGGATCAAAGTTAAAGACCTTGGAGAGAATCTTGAAGGCAAATCGAGTGGAAAGACCGTTCATGCCTTCATCAACCCCGGCCATGTCCTTGTATTCCTGCAAAGGCTTGGCGTTAGGGTCGGTATCTTTCAGGTTCTCACCGTCGTACACCTTCATTTTCGAGTAGATCGATGAGTTGTCCGGATCCTTGATACGGGACAGGGTGGTGAACTGGGCCAGCATTTTCAGGGTATCCGGTGCGCATGGGGCATCCTTGAGGGAGCTGTGTTCAAGCAGCTTCTCATAGATATGGATCTCTTCGCTGACCCTGACACAGTAAGGCACCTTGACGATGTTAACCCGGTCAATAAAGGCCTCATTGGTCTTGTTGTTACGGAAGGACTGCCACTCGGACTCGTTAGAGTGCGCCAGCAGAATACCTTCATAAGGGATGGCACCCAGGCCTTCGGTACTGTTGTAGTTGCCTTCCTGGGTTGCGGTAAGCAGCGGGTGCAGTACCTTGATGGGTGCCTTGAACATCTCGACGAATTCCATGATGCCCTGGTTTGCCCGGCACAGGGCGCCGGAGAAGCTGTAGGCATCCGGATCATCCTGGGAATACTCTTCCAACTGACGGATATCGACTTTACCCACCAGGCTGGAAATATCCTGGTTGTTCTCATCGCCGGGCTCGGTTTTGGCGATGGCCACCTGGTTCAAACGACTGGGGTAGAGTTTAACCACCCGGAATTTGGAGATATCACCACCATATTCATTCAGCCGTTTAACGGCCCAGGGTGACATGATGTACTTGAGATAGCGGCTTGGTATTCCGTACTCTTCCTTGAGGATGTCGGCATCCTCGTCCGGATTGAATAAACCCAGGGGCGATTCAAATACCGGAGAGCCCTTGATGGCATAGAAGGGTACTCGCTCCATCAACTGTTTTAATTTTTCCGCAAGGGATGACTTGCCGCCACCCACTGGCCCCAGTAAGTAGAGAATCTGTTTCTTCTCTTCCAGCCCCTGGGCGGCGTGCTTGAAATAGGAGACGATCTGCTCAATGGCTTCTTCCATGCCATAGAACTCTTTGAACGCCGGATACTGTTTAATCAGTTTGTTGGAAAAGATCCTGCTGGAGCGTGGATCCCGCGAAGTGTCAATCACTTCAGGCTCGCCAATGGCTTCGAGCATACGCTCAGCTGCGTTGGCATAAGCCCCGGGATCTGTTTTGCACAGTTGCAGATACTCTGTGAGACTCATCTCTTCCTGTTGGACGGACTCGTATCTCTGCTGGTAACGAGCAAATATGGACATATATTTTCTCCCTCGCCTGATGGTTGTGAGTCTTGTAAGGCGTACTGCTTGATTATGGTTCTCTGTAGTCTAGCAATCCTTATGAACGACACTTAATCAATAATGAAAAAAGCATGCGTACATTTACGTTATAGAACTAATGGATAAGAATGTCTATACCTTTTACGTTTTGATTTTTCAGGGATTATTTATCGATGATAAGAAACTGCCGGGGATAAAATAGCCAAGTGTTTAATAAGCATACAATCAGTTCATCTTGTTTTTTTGATTATTTATATATATGCCGTCGTGTATATTTGTGATGTTATTTGGTTAAATTTGATAAAAATCTCAAAAAAATTTATTGGATTGCTCTCCCGTCTGA
>NZ_JAHHPO010000265.1 GCF_024606365.1 Endozoicomonas sp. ONNA2 | reverse complement strand
TACCGGCGGCTGTCCATGACCAAATTGCATGAGCACTGGCAGCAGTTAACCCGTGGCTATGGGTTGGATGATCGTAGTGCACAGTTCGTCGTAGAAACCATGGATGCTCCGGAGGGGATCGTGGGCAAAGCCTCCCTGCCCGAGCTTGAGCAATGGGTTCGAGATAATGGCGAGGAGTAACCATGCGAGGGCATTTAATCGTGAAACTGGCAGGGCCCCTGCAAAGCTGGGGGCAGCACAGTTTTGAAGGGTTAAGAACATCGGCCCGATGGCCGGGCCGGAGCGCCCTGCTGGGGTTGCTCGGTGCTTGTCTGGGCATTGACCGGCAGGATCGTGAAGGGCTGCGGGCACTGGCTGACAGCGTGGCTTTCGCCGTACGCTGTGATCGGGGCGAGCATGAGCCTCAGAAAATGACGGACTATCACACCGTGAAAAACGCCAGGGTTGATTATCAGGGACTGAAAAGCCATGAGACCATTCAGACCTGGCGGGAGTACTGGCAGGATGCCAAATATACGGTCGCGGTGTGGAGTCAGCCAAAAGCGGTGGTCACTCTGGATCGTTTGCATCAGGCTTTGTGCAAGCCGGTATATACGCCAGTGCTTGGGCGGCGCAGCTGCCCGTTGGCTTGCCCCCTGGTTCAGTCGCTGTTTGCCAAGGCTGTGGTTACCGCGCCGGATGCCCTGTCAGCGCTGGCTGCGGTGGCGCCCTTCGCGGGCATGGTTTATAGCGAAGAAGGCTCTGGCAAGCAGCGAGAGTTGCGGCTGCGGGACGTTCCCCTGGTGGACCGGCCCCGGCAATTTGCTGCTCGCCGGGTGTTTGTACAGCAGCTTGAGCAGCCCGAAACGAAACCTGAAACCGAGGCGGGAGATCATCATGTATCTGGCTAAAGTACGTATCTCACCGAACAAATCCGGCAACGCTTATGAGCTGCATCGGGCGCTCTGGCAACTGTTTCCCCACCGTCCTGATGACAGCCGTTCGTTTCTGTTCCGGGTCGAGCGTCAATGTCGTCAATCCGGGGCTGAGGTTTTATTGCAGTCGGAATATCCGCCGGTCAATCAAGGGGCGGATGCGCTCTGCCTGGCCAGTAAACCGGTGAACTACCAGTTGGCCGAAGGCCAGCGG
>NZ_JAHHPO010000264.1 GCF_024606365.1 Endozoicomonas sp. ONNA2 | reverse complement strand
CGACAAATAAACCAGCTCTTTGGCAATATGCCAGATGCTACCTGAATCGGCGCTAGAAAGAATGGATCGAATGTACGACGCTAATTCAGCAATATTAGCCTCCGGTGAAAAACCGAAACAGGCTGCATACAGATACAGCAATCTTTGTGTATAGATTATGAAATTGCCTTTATCATTTATGAATAAATGACCACTCTCTTTAACTCTTGGGAAAAATTTTTTTTCAATATTGTCAACTTCACTCAATAACTGCCTGGCAAGTTCATTATTTTCCGATTCAAGGATTTGCCGGATCTCCAGAAGACTGTCCTTTACTGGTTTACCAGGGGCTAATCCTGTCAACCCTTCATTAATTGCAATTTTCTCGGCCTTCTCTGACAGAGAAGGCCCGGCAGGAAGTCGTTGAAACTGATTCTTTGCCTCCTCTAATCGAATGGCCAAAGGAATCCCCGCACTCCGCCAAAAGAACATTGGAATTCCGCATTGACGCTTTTTTTCAGCAGCCAGCATAATCGGAAGTTTTTCAGTTCCACTTAAGGCATGTGTGTTGGATAACTCTATTACCGTATCTATAACACCCAAAACATCAGGTCTCATGCACTCAAGAAAAACTGCACACAGCACCTCTTTGGTTGGTGACTTTTCTATTGCCTCTGCATTAAATTCTGCCACCAGATGTCTGGCGGCCATATTTATAGCTTCAGATTTTAAACCGGGTAGTTGTCGCTCAAGCTCAGGTTGCAATCTGATCATTCGTTCAAATAGCTGTTGACTGCCAACAGTATTAACGGTTTGTTCTGATAGTACGGTGATGCCATCGTGCAGTTGTATCTGCCTGCCAAGGTACTGAATGGAACGCGCTTCTGCGGAAAAGCCAATAGGGAACTTCATGATGAATTTATGCAGTTGCTCTGGTGTTACACCGTTTAACTGAGATAGATTCATTTTACTTTCCCGGAACCTTGGGTGCCTGGTTATGGATGCCTTATCATGAATTTAAAGCCTGCCTGGTTGGTTAAGCTGATTCAGCAAACCGATACACATTTCGATCAGACCGTTCATTAACGTTATCAGTGGAAATGTCTTGTTATTGGCCCCAAGATTTAACCGGCCATTGATATTAAAAAAAACCTTGCGACTTATATTGGTATAAGCGCCCACAGGGTAGAGTGCTTCACTGAGATGCTCTTCATTTATATGGTTCAGGTAGCAGTCAGCCGGGTCGTATTCCCCCTTGGGGAGCTGGTCAAACCCGGGCTCACCCTGCTGCAGTGCCGTCCAGTAGAGTATCTCCTGTGCTACCCGGTCAAGCCAGGTCTGATACTGGTGATGGTCACGGCCCAGGAGGGATTGGAGATGGCCAGGGGGAGAGGACATAAGTCCGGACAGGAACCGGTTGCATGCCGATTCCACAAACAGGGCCGTTTCCCTGATGGCTTCGGGGTTTTGGTAGTGATAGCCGACAAAGCCCTGGCGTAAGCGTGACCGTACCAGCACAGCGGATAGAATAATCTCACAGATGCTGTTGGCCAGGGCAACGCGCTGTGAAACTTTGGGCGGATAACAGTAGTCTATGGTGTCTTTCTGATGTAAACAGCTTTGGATATCCCCGAAGGTTTCATAATCACCAAGGTCGCGCATTCCGCAGTGGCCAAAATCAATCTTTTCGGTAGCGAGGGTATTCCACGCTCCCAATGTACCGGAGTGCACATTGTTATGAGCTTCATTCATGGCCGCATGCAGGGCGACCCAGGCTCGCCCGGACGACGCAGTGTCGTGTAGACACTGCAGCATACTGGTGGGCACCAGCCCCATGCCGGTCATGTAACCGGCATCGTGGCAGGCTTTGAGGATTCCCTGCTCCGGGCGCTGCCAGGGGATGTCATCTGCCGTTGCTGGCGCATGGGCATAACGGGCATAGGCGACAGGTGCTTCATAGGAAAAGACATTGATGTACTGCTGGCCATTGCTCTCGATGATCTCCACCGGGTCATCAAAATCCCGAATCAAACACCGCAAGTCATCGCTCAGGGGAATCTGCATAAAGGCACGGAACTTCGGTAGTTCGCTCTCAAAACTCAGCTCTGGCGTTTTGGCGATGACTTGATAAAGGAGTCCCTCCCTGTCCAGTGTGTCAAGGGTTTCCCCGGCTCTCTGAAATTTAAAATAGACGGCCTGGTCACCTTTGTTTCCACATTGAATTGTTCGTCCGCCGACGATCCGGGTTGCCGGGCCATTGGCTGCCTGCAGTTCTTCAGCTACAGGCTGCAGCTGGAACGATAAAGGCATGTGCTCAGCAATATACCGGTTAATCTTCTCCCCGGCAGTGGCATTTGGCAGCACAAACCCGGTGACCTGGTGGGCGGTTGAAACCAGTGGTATCAAGAACAGGTTGGTAATCGCCGAATTTATCGGAGACTTCTGACAAACCAATGGGGCAGCTGTTACCCGGGCAGGGAAGGTATAATTCGGGGCATCTAACGATTCAATAAATCTGAGTTTGTCGTTCAGCGGGAAATCGGGATCGGATAAAACCTTGAACTGCAAGCCCGTTGGCACATAGGGCAATTTGTTGCTCTTGACTAACCGGAGTAAAAGAGTCGAGTCTGATGATTTACTCATCAACGTGTCATCATAAAATGACGTGATCATGTCCTTGTCAGCAGCTACCCTGAGACAGCAGCCATTGAAGTCGAGGTTTTCAGTGGGAATATACTGCAGCGCGGATATATCTTTAAAGGCTATTTCCAGAAGTTCCCCTGTTTTCATGTCATCGGGTACATGTTTTAACGCATCAGATGACAGATTACAGGCTAATAAATAAAGTTCTCTGGCCTTTTTGTCATCAACATAAAATGAAAAGTAAAAAAAAGCAGCAAATGACAGCGGCAAAAGCTTGGACTCTTTATGGGTACAAAGTGATTTATGAAAATCGTAAGTGACATATTGCTTTGGTATAGAACCCAATGTTACATAACCAAAATGACAGGCAGTACGATATAAGTTTATCCGTTGTTCTTCTGTCCAATGCACGGGCAGAATAAATTTAGTTGGCAATTTGCCTTTTTTACAAATTGACTTACACATTTCAAATGTTTTAAATGCTTCCGGAATATATTCAAATGCTCTGGGATCATTATCTAAAGCCTGTTGGCACAGTTCCGGGGTTTTCATCTTTTCAGGAACATAGCGTAACGCATAACCATTTTTTTTACAGGCGAATTCACACAACCTGGCGGTTATTTTCTCCACAGGGCAAAACTCTAAAGATCCGCACTGTTCGATTACGGTGGTTAACAGCTGGTCACTGATGGGTTTATTGTTTGGGTATAGACTCAGTGCCAGGTGATATGTTTTGCAGGAAACTTCAAAATGTGCATCTGTTATTTCTCCCTCAGGGATATAGCGGATGGCAAGCCCATTCATTTTATTGAGTGAGTCAAAAAAACCATTAACTAACCACTGTTTTATTAGTTTGGGCGGTACATATTCAAGTGCGAAAATAGTTTTAAGTGCTACAGTCCTGCACAGCGCATCGGTTTTCATGGTATCGGGCACAAATTTCAGGTTTCTGTAATCGTTCTTGCACGCCGTTAAACACAAGTCAGGCGTCATCTTGTCTGATGGTATTTGCTTGAAAAAATCAGGTTTGTTATTGCTCAGCAACAGGAAGTCTTCATGGTCCAGATGAGTAAGGTCTGAATATTCCGGCGCATTCCTGAAGTATTTGATCAGGCGTTTACAGTCACTGGCGGGTAAGCTCTGTTTGTTGGCAATACAATGGGCGTAACGTATGAGGGACTCTTTTAATTCATGGGCAAGATTGGCCTGTGAGTTATATGCAGAGCTGCTTTTGGAATAAGGGTTGACTCGTACATGCCCCTTAGAGGGCAACTGGTGGCATTGATCGACCCTGTTTTCGATTGTGGCAGGTTCAGAGATACGATCAGAGTTGAAAGTGTGCGGGGCAGGGGGCAGTAAATGGTCACCATTGGATTCGGCGGGCTGATTGCTGTTATAAATCGTTGATTCGCTCTGCCGTGCAAGGGAGGTTGTTAATCCATGCTCCTTACACAAGGGGACGTTATCTGCACAGTGATCGGGTGCATTTTTCACTTGGTATTGTTGCCAGGGTTGCCCTGATGGATCCAGGGGGCTCGGGACCTTGTGAGTAGCTTCCCGATTTGGCCAGTCAGCAGGGTCAAATAATGTGGTTGTTTGAATGTGCATTTTATCTGTTACTTGGCTATTTAATTATGGAATAAAAAATTTGAACCTATTTTGATATTTAGTTATATATATTTGACCATAAAGCCAGCAAGAGGTTCCGGTAAAATCAGGGAGCACGTTTATGAAAGATCCGGGTTAATGACTAACTGGATATTCAGTAAAGATAACGCTTTTCCCACCACAACACAGTGGCTCATTGGTAGGCGCAAATCGGCCTCAAAGCCCTGATATTATTGACCCAAGTCAGTTGATGGGG
Source organism: Endozoicomonas sp. ONNA2 (assembly GCF_024606365.1). Taxonomy (GTDB): domain Bacteria; phylum Pseudomonadota; class Gammaproteobacteria; order Pseudomonadales; family Endozoicomonadaceae; genus Endozoicomonas. The sequence goes on along the minus strand of NZ_JAHHPO010000264.1, from coordinate 758 downwards.
AATCGCTGAGATCACGTTGTACCTTGGTAAAGGTAATCTCCTGTCTATCAATTAAACCCTCGAGGGTATCAAAGTAGTCGAAAGGCGCTCTTCCTTCCAGAAGTTTCACTGCTTCACCTGTCGAATCAGGCACGCGGTAGTTGTGGTAGTAAAGTGGCAGCTTCATCTTTGCAGCAATTTCCCGTGCGGCATCAATGAAGAATAAATCACTTAACGCAAGGGGATAGCTCTTCTCAAGAAATAACGCAGGGTGATCAGCCTGATCCAACACCATGCGAATAACACTCCTGCTGAGGATATTTCCTTTTTGGTTCTTTTTGACAATCATGGCATTGCGTCCATCCATCACGTAGCTCATCAGCGCTCTGTTAGCAGTAAACATAGAACATTCCGGTGATTGACAGGAGTACACTTCAAGACCACTAATAAAAAGGTCCCAGGGATCTTCTGTCAGCGCCAGGGTTTCCCCCGGGGATAATAACAGCTTGTTTCTGGTTGTCTCGCTGAAGTTGCTGAAATTTGCCCCCCAGCCTGCCCGGAATTTGGGATATTGCTGGTAAACGGCATATAGGTGTGGATTGTTCAGCGGTGACTGCCTGTTCTCAATAAAGGTATTGTTGGCACTGCTCTGGATAAACTCACGGATAAGGTCGGTAATTTCGGTATTTCCGAACTCTGTCATATCCGCCATGTAAGAGGGCAGCAGGCAGGGCGACAGAATCGGTCGAACGATCATCCCGATAATAGGATATTTAGCT
>NZ_JAHHPO010000263.1 GCF_024606365.1 Endozoicomonas sp. ONNA2 | reverse complement strand
GGCAGCGGGCGGCGGCATTTTCCCGGACTGAATAAAATGATGAAGTTATTCCGGGGCAATTCCCTGGTGAAGCTGACAACCATGGCAGGCCCGCTGTTTGGCAACCCGGCATTGATCAGAAGTCAGGTTTTGATGGAATAGGGTGCCAATATAAAAAAGTTAAGGAACCTTAAGGTAATGAGTATGGTCTAAAGTAAAAAAATTTGCGGGAATCTACTATTCTCCCTTCCCACGGGCGGAAAAGTGTCCCGAAAATCTGAGGGATACAACTGCCGATTGTTGCAACGCTCCAGCGTTTGCCATAGGAGGAAAAAGTAATGCAGGCAAACACGTCTTATACTTCATCAACGATTACCATGCTTAATAGCGTTAATGTGTCCGATGAAATAAGGAAATCCGGGCAAGAAGATATCGTTTTTATTCATATTCCCAAAACCGGTGGAACCAACATTGCCTGTATGATGAAAGCAATCAGTGCTGATTCATCAAAAGCTGCTGATTCATCAAAAGGTGCTGATTCACCAAAAGCAGTATTTAATCACCGGTTTTCGGTCAAGCGGCTCGAAGGTGTTTCCCCCAATCTTTTCAAGCGTGGTACAATGGGCGGTTACCCCTCCCAAGATGCATTGGAAACCGTTAAAGCACACCATTCACCGCGATTTATCAGTGGTCATATGCCCACCGGCCTGATAGAAGAAGGCGGTTTTAAGGGTCGATACATCTCGTTGGTTCGCAAACCGGTAGAACGAGCCGTGTCCTCCATTAATTTTGATTATCAACGGGGCTACATTGCCAGCAAGGATGTTGAAACCTACGCCAGTGCTACCATGATTGATAATCTACAAACCCGACTGATCGCCGGGAAACATCATATGGATGGTGAATGCACAGAAGAGACCTGTCGTGCAGCGGTCAGCAGGATAAAAAACGACTTTCTGTTTGTAGCACCGACAGAAGCTACCAACACAGTGACGGCACTGGTTGCCACTTTGTATGGCGAGGAAAAAGTCGCTTCTGCCCGCTTTCAGGTGACCGGTGAAAAACTCTACAATGAAAAATCCCCGCCAGAACCCCTTAAATCTATTTTAACTGAGCGCAATCAGTTTGATACCCGGCTTTATGATCACGTCGTTCAAGAATGGCAGTTATTTAAAAATAGCCATATTACCGAGGTACAGCCCGGCAGTGCAGAAGAAGGCACCTACTTAACCTTACCGCCAGATATGTTAATGACAAAAGAGTGGAAAAGACTCACCGCCCATGAGATTAACGAGCACAACAATAAAGTGGACGGTTCACTGATGCGTTTTCGGCAACTGTAGGCGTTGTTATCAGCGCCTGTTGTTTAAAAAATACTTTCAGTGGCGAGCAATTAGTAAAATTTTCCGGGGAATGTTCAACTCTGACAACGTGCCAGGCTTCCAAAAGGGCAAATTAAGAAGGGAACTATTCCTTTATCAAACTGACTAAGTTACATATACAGTCATAAACAATAACATCTGCCAGAAAGGTCCTTTAATGATTAACCGAAACGACAGTTTGCCACCTTGTTGCCCTCAATCTTGCCATACGGCTATGCCACAATATCAACACGAGGGGGGTAGATTTAATGATTCTTTAATAACCGCTGCCGACCTGGTTGAGAATATTGTTTCAGATGTAGCCGAGGGCAATAACTTTGATGCCAAAGAATTTGCCAAATCACTGATCACTCGTTTGGTCAGGCGTTATAAATTGCCAACATCTCAACTTCTGCCGATCTTTGCCGATGCACAAAATCCCACTACCCCCAATGACTGGACGTGGTCTGAATGGGAAGGCAGACATTATTCCAAACGGCCCCGTTCATCAGGGCCAGGCAATTTTCACTATCGCTTAAAAAATCAAACTGAATTTAATAAAATTATCTATAAACTGGAAGATGAGTTAGGTAGAGGTGTCCGATTTGAAACATGTAAAAATCTGCCTTGTTTAAAACAATTCCGTAGAGGTCGAGTTTCAGACTGTAAAGATTTTTCAGACCTTGCAGAACTCCACAGCAATCAATTACTACCACTGACACCGCTTATTTGTGAATGCATCCAAGTGGGTTTGTTCAAAAGAGACTTTATTAATATGTTGCACGCCATGTGAGCACACTTAGCCCGGATTTTACGCTGCTGATGCTATTAATGCCCCATATTAAGCATCTATCTATTAATTGCATAAGCAAAAGCTTTGAACCACGACGCGCACGAAGAGCACAAAGGAAAAGCTCTTCTTTGCCGTGAAAAATATTTTGCTTAACCATTTTTCATCCCTGAGGGTGGCGCAAAATATTTTCACGCGCCATGGGCATTTGTGCTCTTGTCGAGTCAAC
>NZ_JAHHPO010000262.1 GCF_024606365.1 Endozoicomonas sp. ONNA2 | reverse complement strand
CTTCCAGTCCCTCTGTTGCAGGCTTCTCCTGCCGATCCGTAGCCATGTAAGCGTCAATGTTCGCATCATCAAGCGCTTTTTTGGCCTCCTGGATTTTCTCTAACCGTTCCTGCTTGAATTGCAGGTCTTCAGGAATGCTGTAGCCAGTCTCCTGCTGATAAGCATTGTCCTCTTCACGGTCACTGGTTTCGGCTTTTTTAATCAGAACCTCAACTTCAGCCATTAATTCGGTTTCTTTGGCCTTAAGTCGTGCGTAGCTCATGGCCTTATGCTTTATGAGCTGGCTTTGAATTTGGAACCATCGAGGGCGATGTGGCCCAGTGAGGCCATCTGAAGTTACCGGGACTGATTATCCATTTAGCCGGAAAACAGGATTTCATCTGGCCAACTATTTATCGCTTAAGCACAATACGTAACAAACTGAAAACCACAAGCGAAACCCACACCGTATAAACCGCTGTTTTAGGAATGCCAATTGATCTATAATCGAAATGCCCAGTTTAATTCGGCAACACAGGCGAAAGCTTATAAGCGAGTCTTGATTGACTTTTTATTTGCTCTGGCAGTATCAGCCTTGGTAACGCCTAAAATAAATAGCCATTAATCGCCTTAAGAGGACAAGCGAGTGTCACGGGGAACTCATATGCGTGCTTTGATTCTGTTAGTCGGGGGACTATTCGCGTCGCTGGTGCTTGCCAAGTCGACAGCAGACCTTGATTCAATTACCCGTGGTGAGATAAGCGAGCGTCTTGCGCCTGTGGGTTTCGTTTGTCTCGCCGGTGAGGCGTGTGCCAGTGCTGCCGGGGTAGCAGCCAGCTCCAGCAGTGGCCCAAGTGGCCCAAGAAGCGGCGATGCAATTTACAACCAGTTTTGTGTGGCTTGTCATGGCTCTGGCCTTTTAGGTGCTCCCAAAAAGGACGATGCCGCTGCATGGCTTGCTGCCGAGAAGACAGCTGGCGGATTCAGCAGTCTGTTAGCCAATGCCATCAGCGGTATTCGCAGTATGCCTGCCAAAGGTACCTGTATGGATTGTTCTGATGAAGAGATCAGCATTGCTATTGAATACATGAGTGGTCTCAAACCCTGATCCCTTCCTTCGGGTTTGGTGATCAGCCGCTGGCAGTTTCTGCCAGTGGGCTGATGTATCCTTCCGGCTTTACCGCGAGTATTGAGCAATAGATGCCATTCATGATGTTTTCAGCCGTATTTCCCACCAGAATACCTTCCTGATGACGCCCAAGCGTACCCATTACAATAACATCAACATTCAGCTCATTCGCCAGTTGCTGGATCTCGGTCGAAGGATTGCCCCTGAGCAGATGAATGGCAACTGGCTGCTGGTCATCATTCTCAGCCAAGCCAACTTCCTGCATGAGTTCCTGTAATTTATTGTGGTAGCGCCGCTGGGTTGTTTCCTGCAATTCATAAAGCTCTTCATCCGATAATGTTTTCAGGGAACGTCGTCCCAGGGGTACATTCCAGACACTGACCAGATGCAACGCGGCCTTTTCCTGACTGGCCAGATAGATACCGTATTGCAAGAGAGTACGATTCAGGTCATGGGCATCTGAGTCCGGGTCACCAGCATCCAGGGCCACCAGGATTTTACCATTAAATTGTGGGAGCTGATCCCGGTCTGCCATCATCAGAATGGGAACCGGGCATTTTCTCAGCAACGCCAGGTCATTGCCGGTTAACTGCTTGCGGGTCAGCGCACCACTGGCATCTGCCAGCTTGATGACCAGGTCAATATGATGTTCTTTGATCACCTTATGAATGGCTTGCCTGGGGCGGCCGGGAACAATCATTGTCTCTGCCTTGATCCCCTGCTCCCAGGCCAGGGACTTGAGCCGCTCAAGCTCATCCTCCAGTTGCTGTCTCAGGTGGTCTTCCAGTTTTTTTTCCAACGGGACAAATTGCAGGTAATTCAGGGTTTCCAGACTCTGGTCAAACAGGGTAATCAATAATGTGGCACGATTATCCAGGGCCAGCCGAAAGGCTTGCTGTAGCTCCATATCCGAGGTGTGTTGCCGGGTAACGGCCAGAAGAATCGAACGAAAGGCATGCATCAACGTAGTCTCAAACCGATAACAAACCTACTCAGTATCGCAGGAATTGGTCGCCCTTCCAGACATTCTGTGGTCAAAGTAGTTAACCCAATAACAGCTGATCAACAAAAACAGACCAGAACAGGGTTACTGCTGTATAATCACACTCCCGATTATTTGCCCGGTAAAAGGTTCACGGCACGTTTATGAAACTGATCAAGAGAACGTTCATCGTTGCCACACTGCTGTGTGCTGGCCAGCTGCAAGCCTCAGATAATGCTTCAGGAAATAAGTCTGAGAAACTGTATTTCTACAACTGGAGCGATTACATCGGTGAAGATACCGTCAAGAACTTTACCAATAAAACGGGCATTAACGTGGTTTATGACGTGTACGACAGTAATGAGGTACTCGAAGGTAAACTCCTTTCCGGACGCAGTGGTTTTGACCTGGTCTCTCCTTCCCACGATTTCTACAAGACGCAGATTCGTGCTGGCGTCTATGAGCCGCTGGACAAGTCCAAATTGCCCAACTTGAAACATCTTGATCCGGTCATCATGAAGGTGATTTCAGATAACTTTGATCAAGGCAATACCTTCGGTATCCCTTACCTCTGGGGAACCACCGGTATCGGCTATAACAAGGCGGCTGTGGCAAAAGCGCTTGGCAAGAATGTCCCGGTGGATAGCTGGGCTCTGATCCTTGAGCCTGAAAATATGAAGAAGCTGCAACAGTGTGGCGTGGCGTTCCTTGACGCCCCAAGTGAAGTGCTGCCTTCGGTGATAGCTTACCTCGGTATTCCCGGCGATAGTCTGGATATGGCAGATTACCAGAAGGCCGTAGCCAAGATGAAAGAGGTTGCTCCTTACGTCGCGTACTATCACTCTTCCCGCTCTCTGTCTGATCTGGCCAATGGCGATATCTGTGTAGCCCTGATGTGGTCTGGTGACGCGATGATTGCCAGAGACCGGGCCAAAGAAGCCGGAAACGGCGTAGAGATCCAGTACGTTGTGCCAAAGGAAGGGGCAGCCATGTGGTTTGATATGCTGGCAATTCCCACTGACGCACCACACAAGGATGCAGCCCACCAGATGCTGAACTATCTCATGGAGCCAAAGGTGATTGCTGATGTGACCAACTACGTGACCTACAGCAACCCTAACCCCGCCTCTGCACAGTACGTGGAACCACAAATCGCCCAAGATCCCGGTGTTTTCCCAAGCGCTGAAACTATGAAGAAACTCTTTGTTTTCAAGGAGCTGCCTGCCAAATTGAAGCGTTACATCACCCGTGAGTGGTCCAGAGTAAAATCCGGCAACTGATAGCAGTGACTCTGGCTCCGTTCATCCAATAAACGCTTAAAAAAAATACCCAACCCTGCCCAATACGCCATACTTTAACGGTGGAATCACTAAGCCCGGTCGGCACATGGACAGTAATATCACCTCTCTCAGTATCCTGATTTTGGAAGACCACCCCTTTCAGCGTATGGTGGCGGAGCAAACGGTCTCTGGCCTTAACGTTAACAGTTTGCATACTGCCCGGAGCAGTGCGCAAGCACTGCAATTTCTTCAAAATAAGGGTGCCGTTGACATCGTTATCTGTGGCCTCAACATGCCAGGGATGGATGGCATTCAGTTTATCCGCCACCTCGCGGAGAAAAAGCTGGCCCGGGGCGTGGTTGTACTCAGTGCCATGGCAGCTTCTTTAGTGCGAACTGTCGAAGATATGGCTCAGGCCCATGGTCTGATGGTGCTCGGTCATATGTCCAAACCAATATCACGCACCCGCCTCAGAGAGTTGCTGGAATTCTATTGCTCAGAGCAAGCCAGAAGCAGAACCTGCCCCATCAGCTCAAGAGATTTGATCTTTGATGAAAAGGAACTTGGGAAAGCCATTGAAGCCAACCAGTTCGTACTATATTACCAGCCAAAGGTCTTGCTAAAGAGTGGACAAATGATCTCTGTTGAAGCACTGACCCGCTGGCATCATCCAGAACTTGGCGTTCTCAGCCCAGTCCATTTTATCCCCATGATGGAGACTTCTGGCCTGATAGCAACTATGACCACAAAAATGATCGATCTGGCACTGGACCAGATCCGAATCTGGCGTGAACAGGAAAGAAACCTTGCGGTTGGTATTAACGTTTCTCCTGCTATTTTAACCAACACCCATCTCCCCGACATGCTCATTCAAAAGATGCGGGATATGAATATTCCACCAGAGCTGCTGAATCTTGAGATTACCGAAAGCAGCCTGATCCAAAATGCGTCGCTGTCCCTGGAAACACTGGCCAGGCTCAAGCTCCATGGTTTCTCGCTCTCTATTGATGACTTTGGTACCGGCTATTCCAGCATGCAGCAGTTAAACCGTATCCCTTTCAGTGAGCTGAAAATTGATCGCTCCTTTGTCTCTAATGCCTGTAATGACAAAAACCACAAAGCGATTGTCGAAGCAAACATCAGTCTGGCCCACAAATTGAATATGCAAACCGTTGCCGAGGGAGTAGAAACACTCGAAGGCTGGCAATTGCTGAATGAGTTGAATTGTGATCAGGCACAAGGCTACTTCATTGCCAGGCCCATGCCCGCCAATGAAATCCCCCAGTGGGAGCAACAGTGGCTGGCAAGACAACCCATTACACCACCCAAGCCCTGTATCAGAGACATGAATTGATCCAGCCGTCATCATGTAACTAACCAACTACTTAAAAGAAGCCCGTCCAGGCCAACAGCATCAAGACCGCAAAGATCAACAGAACCCCCAGCGGACTTAAAATCCGGGCTGTTTTGATAAAGTCCGTGGTAGCCACCAGTCCTGTGGCATAAGCCAGTGCATTGGGCGGTGTACTGATTGGCAGACCCATTCCCAGAGAAGACGCCAGGGCAACCGCAGTAGCAAGTACAACCAGTCCTCCGAACTCTTCCAGACTGGCCACAGAAGTGGACATGGAGATGGCAATAGGCATCAACAGGTTGGCAGTGGCCATGAGACATGAATGTCGCCATAATCATACACAGCACGGTGATACCCAGAATGATGGTCACCGCACTGAACTGCTCAAATGGCACCATACTGACCAGCAACCCGGCAAGACCAGACGAAGCAAGCGCAGAACCAATAGCAATACCACCCGCAAGCAGCCAGAGGACATCCCAGCTGATATGTTTCAGATCATGCTTGTCAACAATGCCACACAGGCTGAATACAGCAACCGGAATAATGGCGACCGCATAAGCATTCATGCCGTGGACACTTGAGAACATCCACAGCGAGATGGTCATTGCCATAGTGATATAGACAATGCATGGCTTCAGGCCTCTTTCAAAACGGCCTTCAATATGGACATCCAGATCGCCACCATTGGAAGGATACATCTTTTGCAGTAACCACCAACTGAAAGCGATCATAATGACAGTAATCGGTATGGCAAACAGCATCCAGCCACCAAACGACAACGCATGCTCACCAACAAAGTAACGAAAAGCGATGGCATTGGGCGGTGTTCCAATCGGGGTTCCCATACCACCGAGGTTAGCGGCAATAGGAATGCTTAATACCATTGCACGACAGCCAGGATCTTCGCTGTCCATTCGAGCCACCAAAGGCGTCATAATAGTCAACATCATCACACTGGTCGCGGTGTTGCTCATGAACATGGAGAAGATGGCCGTGATGATCATCACGCCAAGCATTACAATTTCATACTTCTGGCCAAAAGGCTTTAATAATACTCGGGCCAGATTGATATCTACCTTATACTTGGCACAGGCCAGGGCAATAAAGCCCCCCCCCCAGAAAGAGAACAATGACAGGTGATGCCAGACTATTGTAAATAGTCACATAGTTCAGCATGTTTTCCCCAAGACCTTCCCTGAGCGGAAAAGGTGCACTGTTTGAAGCGGTCAATATCAGCAGCATGATAATCAGAAGGGACGTTGCAAAGGCTGGCACGACATCACTGACCCACAGCAGGGTTGCCAGAATAAAAATGGCCAATACCCGCTGCTGCAAAGTTGAGAAGATACCTTCAGGAAATACCATTTCCGGCAAGCAAAACAGCCCAAAAAAGATGATTGCTATTGGCACAATCTTTTTAAGTGGATTCATTCAAACATACCGTACATGAGCAAAAGAACTGGGCGGTGCACTCAGATAGCTGAAACTGATCAAAGCAGACGTTTATGTTCTTATAAATGAGACTGTTGAGTGATTCAGTGCGAAATGCCAGTCATCACCGAGAACCCCTTGGTTAACTGATACCTGAATCCGTAAGGTTTTGATTGCACCGGAAGAATTTTACCAAT